>NZ_JBFBJY010000145.1:0-10550 GCF_040702125.1 Kitasatospora sp. NPDC085895
CGCCGCCGGAGACCACCGTGGCCGAGCTGGTCAGGGTCGCCGGAATGCGCTGGCAGATCGAGGAGTGCTTCCAGGCCGCGAAGAACGAGTGCGGCCTGGACCAGTACGAGGTCCGGCGCTACGTCGGCTGGTACCGGCACATCACCCTGGCCATGCTCGCCCACGCCTACCTCGCGGTCATGGCAGCCGACGCGGCGGCAAAGGGGGATGCAGAAACGATTTCGGCACTCTGGCCCCGCTCACCGTGGCAGAAATCCGCCGGCTCCTGGCGCCTTGCCTCACCACGCACCACCGCGCCGGCCGGCCCCTTCACACGCACCTGCTGAGCTGGTCGGGCTGGCGCCGCAGACGCCAAGCCGTCGCCCGCCACTGCCACTACCAACGCCGACTGCACCCGGGAGAGGAGCGTTCCGCGAAGACCACCCCTCTCTCACCAACAGCCCACTACACTCCCCACGACGCCTCTGACCAGGCCAGATAGCGAAGCGCTGCTGGAGTACTAGGCGGGGTAGCGGCAGGCGGTCCGTGCGGCAGTGCTCCGGTCGCTCTCGCCCAGTGACAGCGGCCGCGCCTGGGTGGGATCCGCAGGGGGAAGGGTCAGCGCATCCAGCACATCGGTGGGACCGTCCCCACCCAGGCAGGCGACGGCGACCAGCTGGATCGGGCCCTGATCGGCCGTTGGCTTCGCGATCCGCCAGGGGAGCACGAATCCGTCGACGCCGACGCCAATCAGGCCGAGCTGGTGCCAGCTCGGCACGGGCACGGCTTGGCCGCTGTCGGAGAAGTACCCGGCGAACCCCACGATGCCGAGGTGGGAACCGCTGGCGCGCAGTTCCACGGCCTTGGGGTCGGAGGGTTGTGGCGCGACCGCCAGGGAGATCGACGATGGAGCCGGGAACTCACCCGGGCAGCGGTCCGGCCTCAACTCCCACGGCGGATTTCCGTGCACCACCGCCGACGAGACCACCCCGCCGCTGCCCAGTTTGAACCAGCGCACATCGGGAGTCCCGGCCGTCACGTCCACCTCGACGTCACCGATGCAGAAGCCGACGAACTGGACCCTGCACCCGGGCGGGATCTGGTCGATCACCGGTGCGCTGCGGGTGGCGCTGCTGCGGACCCGGGTGCTCCCGCTGTAGGTCATGCCCTGGAAGGTGTTCCCGCCGGCCGGGCCGACCGGACAGCCGGATCCGTAGACCGTGTGTGTGTCGCCGGACCCGCGCTTGAGACCCACGAGCAGGCCGGTCAGCACCAGCGCCAGGGCGACGGCCATGACGGGCAGCCACGCCCGCGACCGCCACAGGCGCCGATGCGGTGCTCCAGGCTCCTCGCCGTCGACCGGCTCGGGCTCGAAGCTCTGTTTCTGGAACGCGTCCACCACTGGGGCTCGCTTCTCGGCGCCCGCCTGTGTCGGCTCGACTACCTCCGAGACGGTCAGTGCGGCCTGCACACTCGACGGCCGGACCCGCGCGTCGGTTCCGGTGCTGGCGGCGAGCCGACGGTCGAGTGCGTACCAGTGCCTCTCCCAAAGCTTGACATCGCCACTGCAGGCGCCGACATACGCCAACGTCACGTCCAGTGTGGGCCTGCGCACGCCGCCGGCGGCGTCGCTCAGCGTCGTGGCACTGAAGCCTGCAGTAGCTGCGAGTGCCCGGTAAGTCGGGTTCCCGGCCGCCTCCCGCAGACACCTCAGCTCGTAGGCGAACGCCTGCAGTGGGCCGTCATCGGGGTTGAGCGGTCGTGGCCTACGGGGCAACGGACTTCCCTTCGCCGCCCACGGTTGGTACCGACATCCCCGTATTCCCCCTCAGCTCTGTTGCCGTCAGCCGTAGCCGGTCTCGCTGCCACGAACCCCGGCCCCACTGCTGACCTGCGGCAATATGTAACGCGCACCAGATGACTGATCATCACATTGTTGCACAGAGGGTGGGTGTCCTTCACCGGAGATACACAGGGCGCTGCCCCGGAGCAGAGGCATCCCGGCTGCGGTCAGAGGCCCTTCAGGACTCGATCGAGGGCGGAGCGGCGCCGCAGGCCGAGTGGTTCGTGGTGGGCCGTGAGGTGGCCGTGGGCGGGCGGCGCCGTTTGAGGGCGCCGTTACTCCGACCGCACCGGCCAGCGCGTGCCCGGGGTCTTGACGACACGGTCGCTGATGTCCAGTGCCTGGTACGTCCGGCCGTCCACCTGCACGGCGAGCTCACGCCCCTGGTCGGTGCAGATCCGCATCATGCAGCGGGTTGTCGTGCCGTAGGTACCGGTCGAACTGCTCACCCACCGCTCGGTGACCTCCCCGGTGCAGGCATCGTCGACCGCGTTCGCCCGTTGCGCGGCGATGACCACCAGGATCAGGGCGAGCGGGCCGATGGAGAGGATCAGGAAAACGGTGCTCGACATGTGCGCCCCCGCATCGACGACGGCACAGGCCATCCACGGCAGGGTACCGCTCTTGACGGAAGCAGCCCAGAAGGCATACCCGGAGCATGAGTTGGGGCCCGCTGCGGGTATAGGTGCGCGCGGCCCTGGTCCACAACGACAGCCGGCATCCTGCCCGTCCACTTCCTACCGCGAGGCCGGGACCGGTGGCGGGCAGCCACCACCCCGGCGAGGTGACGGCATCCTAAGCGGAGCTGTCCGGCCGATCATGTGACTGTCACCTGATCTGCTCGTTGTTCCTGTTGTGACTCGTCCCCGGCGTAAACGCCGGGGACGAGTCACAACAGCCTCGAACTCCGACAGACCCGTCGGTCGGCGGGGATAGGTGCCCCCCATGCGGCGGTGTTGCCCTGCTCAGAGGGAGGGCAGAGCGGGGAGGTCGGTGATCGACTTTCCCGGTTCGGGGCTGACGTGCAGGTGGCATCTCATAACCTCGACTCCATGGACCACTCAGTCCCGCACCGCTCGGATGAATTCCCCGACTCGGCGTCTGCGCTGTCGTCGGCAGGTGACGGCGTCTGGCAGCGCCTTGCCGCGTACTCCTATTTGAGCGCCCCCGAGCGCCTTGAGTACGTGGCCGTCATGCGAGTCTTTTGCTCGACGCTCCTCGCGGACCTTGCCGTGCCGGACGTGGTGGCCAGGCTCGCGCGGGATGCGGCGTGGCAAGGGCAGCCTAGCGCCGATGTGGTGACGGCGCGGCTGGAGCAGCTGGTGAAGTGGGGGAACCTGCTGCGCAGCAGTCACACGGTGAAGGCTGCCAGCATTGCCGAGTATCAGCGTTCGCGCGCTCGGTACCAGCTCTCGAAGCTTGGCGAGCAGGTGCAGCGCGATGCCGAGGAGGTGCTGGCAAGCGCCGATGCGGCGCGGGAGGTCAGCAGTGAGCTGCTGGCCTTGGTCGATCGCGGGTTGCGTGAGATCACCGCTGCCGTCGGCCGGCCGGGGGGTGCCGATCCGCAGGAGGCGCTCGAGAAGGTCAGCACGCTGTTCGTGCAGTTCGCCGAATTCGCCGATTCGGTAAGGGACTTCTATGCCTACCTTGGCCAGGTGCTGGCCCGGTACGACCTGGACGGCGCCGAGTACCAGGGGTTCAAGGAGTTGCTGCTGGACTACGTGGAGGCGATCACGGAGGAGGTCGCCTTCCGGTCGCCGAGGATCGCGGCCACTTTGGGCCGGCTGTGGCCGGACCTGGAGGGGCTGCTGAAGTTGATCGGTGCGCATGCCACGGGGTTGGGCGTCTTGGGCGACAGCTTGCCCGAGATCCGCGTGCAGCGCAGCCGGGGGCGCGAACTCGCCGATTGGGAGGCGCTGCGCGACTGGTTCGTGGACACGGATGGGCGGGGCAGCCAGGTCGACCAGCTGCGGGATGCGACGTTGCGTGCGCTGCAGTCGCTGTTGGCCAACGCCAAGCGGATGTTGCGTTCGGCGGCGGGGGAGATGTCGCGCCGCCGGGATCTGCTGCGGCTGGCGGCTTGGTTTGACGCCGCCGACCCCGAGGGCGCGCATGACCTCGCGGTCGCGGCGTTCGGGCTTTACAGTGCACGGCATCTCGGCCTCGCCCCGGACCCGGACGGCACCGTGCCGGCGTATGTCAGCTGGTGGAGCGGTCCGACGGTCGAGGTGCCGGTGGCGTTGCGTGAGCGCGGCAGCCGGGCGCCGCGCGGTCGGGCGGCCGCCGTGGAGGACCACTCGCAGCAGAAGGCCCGGCTGCTCACGGCGGCCCACGAACAGGCCGCTGCCCGGCGGGAGGCAGCCGACGAGCTCCGGAGCGTCGCCGACCGGTTCGGTCAGGTGCGGCTGAGCGCCCCCGCCATGGCACTGCTGCTGGAACTGCTGACCGCGGCGCTCGGGAACTCGATGCTGCGATGGGACGAGGAGCCCGCGCCGCACGGGTTCGGCCTGCGGGACGCCCACGCCGTCGAAGCCGAACTGGACCTGCGCCTGACGCTGCGCCGGGTGCCGGGACGCACGACCGTGCTGCGCTCGGTCGACGGGGACCTGGTGGTCGACGACGTGGAAATCGGGATCACCACCGCTGAAGGGCCCGCCCGTGGTGACGCGGTCGAGGAGGTGAGCGCCTGATGGCACTTCCCTCTTCGCACGATGTCGCCCTCACCGCTGAGCGACGCAGCGCCGCCCGGCTGCTGTTGCGCCACCCGCTGGTCACTGCCGACGGGCCGCATGCCGACATCTTCCCGCTGGTGCGTCGGCACGCGGACTGGCTGGTGCAACGCTTTCAGCAGGTCATGGGCTACCGCCTGCTGGTGGAGGCGTCGTACGCACGCCTGTTCAAGGCGGGCCTCGGGGCGGACTCGGGGCATCGGATGGAGCGCTCGACCGGTACGCCGTTCACTCCGCGCACTTATGCCTACCTGGCGCTGGCTCTGTCTGTGCTGGTGACTGCACCCGAGCAGTTGCTGTTGTCTCGGTTGGTGGTTGACCTGCGGGCGGCGGCGGCCGATGCGGGCCTGGTGGTCGACGATTCGGGCCGGGCGGTGGAGAAGCGCACCCTCGCGGCGGCCCTTCGACAGCTTGTCGTTTGGGGCGTGTTGACCGAGACCGAGGGAAGCGTCGGTTCGGTGGCCGCGGACCAGGACGGCGAAGCCCTGTTGACCGTCAACCGGGACATTGCCCGCTCGATCGTGGCAGGCCCGCTGAGCCACAGCAGCGACGGTGCGGACCTCATCGTGCGGGCAGCCGATCCCGGCTTCGACGGGCCGCGGACCTATGTGCGCCGCCGGCTGGTGGAGACCCCTGTCGTTTACCTCGACGAGCTAACCGATGCCGAGCGTGAATGGCTGCGTACCCGCCAGCGGCGAGAGGCTCAGGCCTTCGCCGAACTGCTCGGCTTGGAAGCCGAGATCCGCGCCGAGGGTATCGCCATGATCGACCCGGATGACGAGCTGACGGATCTTCAACTTCCCGGCACCGGGACGGTCGCGCAGACCGCGCTGCTCTTGGTCGACCGCCTGGTGGAACGGCTGCGCCCCGAGGGAGCAGGGCATCCGGCGACCGGCGGCCGCCTGACCGTGGGAGTGCCGATCCCTCCGGGCCTGGTCGGTGAGCTGATCGACGAGTTGCTCGACCAGTACGGGCAGCGCGCGAACTGGCATCGTGGATACCTGGAGGACCCGTCTGCCCTGCGCGCTGACGTCCTCGAACTCCTCAGCCGCATGCAATTGGTGGCCCGGGCAGGCCGGCTGCGCTCCAATGGCCACGGGGTGCCGCCGCAGTACCAGGCCTCGGCCGGCGACGGCCGGCCGGTCACCGACGTGTCCGCGGCCCGGCCAGGCTCCACCGGTGAGTGGGTGCTGCTCGCCGCCGCCGCCCGGTACGCCACGGCCATCTCGATCAAGCGCGCCGATCGGCGGGCCCCGCAGACCGACCGCAACGGAGAAACTTCCTCGTGAACCGGATCCAGCCGCTCCCGCAGCACACGGCCCCCCACCGCTTCAGGCTCAACCGGGCCGGGATCCTCAACGTCTGGCAGTACGACCAGCAGGAGTTCCTGTTCGGCGGCGGCCGCCTGCTGCTGCGCGGGAAGAACGGCGCTGGCAAGTCCAAGGCCCTGGAGATGCTGCTGCCCTACCTGCTCGACGCGGACGCCCGCGCCCTCGATGCGACCGGCACCGGTCGCACCACGCTGGCATGGCTGATGCTCGACGGCTTCCAGCAGACCAACCGCCTGGGGTACCTGTGGGGCGAGTTCCGCCGGGTGGACGAGGGCGGCACCGAGCACCACCTGACGGTCGGTGCCGCGGTGAGCGCGTCGAAGTCCACCAACTCGGCCAGGGCTTTCTTCTTCACGACCGCACTGCGCGTGGGGGAGGACCTCGACCTCGTCGAGTCCGGGCAGCCGCTGCCGCTGGACCGGCTGCGGTCCGCCGTCGGCGCCGACAACGTGCTGGACCGGCCCGCCGACCACCGCGCCAGGGTGGCCCGCGAGCTGTTCGGACTGGCCGACGCCGCCCGCTACCGCAACCTCACCCAGCTGCTGCACCGACTGCGTCGCCCGACCACCGGGGACCGGATCGAATCCGGCGGCTTGGTGACCGTCCTCGGTGAGACCCTGCCGGCGCTCGACGAGGACGTGATCGACAGTGTCGCCCGCAACCTCGACGACCTCGACAGCGTCCGCACCGACCTTGGGCGGCTGGAGCGGACGGACGAGGCGCTGCGCCGGTTCCTGGATAGTTATCGCGGCTACCTCCAAGGGGCCCTACGCCGGCGGTCGAGCGAGGTCCTCGCGGAGCTCCGCACGCTTGCCGAGCGCAGGCTCGCCGCCGGAGAGGCCACCAGGAAAGTCACCGCGTTGCGCACCGAGGAGGCCGAGGCCGTCGAGCGGCGCGATGTGCTGGCACAGGAGCATGCGACGGCTGAGGCGGACCTGGCCACCCTGCGGGGGAGTTCCCGCTACCGGAGCTTGCACGAACTGGGCGAGCGACGTCGCACCGTGGCGGCGATCCAGGCGACGGCCCGTGTTACCTATACGGCGCTCGGGCGGGCCCACGACGCGCAGGCGGCCGCCGGGTTCGCGCTCACCGCGGGGGCGGCGCGGACGGCGGGGCAACTGCGCGAGCTGGGCGCAGCCCACCGCGAACTGTGTGGGCAGGCCGAGCGGTCCGGGCTGGCGCCGGTGCACCTCGGCGATCCGGTCGGCGGCACCGCCTCGGTGCTGACCGCGGCGGCCGAGCAGGAGGTCACCGATCCGGACGGGGACACCGCCTCGATGCACACCGAGCGCGTGGAGACCTTCGACACGACCGGGACAGCGGCCTCCCTGCGCTCCTGGGCCACCCGGCTCGCCGCGGCCGAACCGGTGGTGAAGACCCGGCTCCGTACCGTCGGGGAACTTTTCGGCCTCCTCGAGCAGCTGCGCGAGGCCGAAACGAAGGCACGGGAGGCGGACACCGAGCACGAACGCCTCGAGGAGCAGGCCCAGGCCGAGGCCGAGAGGGTGATAGAGCGCGAGACGGCGGTCGTCACAGTGAGCGCGGCGTACGCGGCCGAGGTCGAGGCATGGGCGGACCGGCTGGAGGAGCGATCGGGGGCACCGGCTGATGGTGTGCGCGCCGCGGTACGACGCGACCTCTCCCCGGAAGCGTCCTTCGAGGACCGCACGCTGCCCGCCTCGGTCGCGGAGGAGGTGACGTCCGCCGCGTTCCAGGCGCTCGAGCCGTACCGGCGCGACTTGGCGGACCGGCGTGAACGAGCCGCTCTCCGGTCGCGCGACCTCACCCGGGCGCTCGACGCCGTCCGCGTGGAGAAAGCCGAATGGGAGGAGCACAGCGACCCCGTCCCGCCGAAGCCGCCGCATCGCGACGCCCCCCGATCCCCGGGCACCGGCGCGCCGCTGTACCGGCTCGTCGACTTCGCCCCGCAGCTGAGCGAGGTGGAACAAGCCGGGATCGAGGCGGCATTGGAAGCATCAGGGGTCCTTGACGCATGGGTTAGTGCGGACGGCGTGCTGCTCGACCCACTCACCCTGGACACCGTGCTCACCGCCACCACGCCCGCCGACGGCCCGTCACTCGCCGAAGCTCTGCACCCCGTGCCCACCGGCGACAGCAGCGTGACGCCAGCGCAGGTCTCCCGCATCCTGACGGCCATTGCCTTGGTGCCGGCCGGCGCCCCGCTCGGCACGGCAGCAGGCGGGACGGTGAGCACGGACGGCCGCTGGCGGCTCGGCGTCGCCGGCGGTGCCCACACCAAGCCCGTGGCGGAGTACGTCGGTGCGGAAGTCCGGGCACAGACCCGCCGACGCCGCATCGCCGAGCTCACCGAACGCCTCGTAACCCTCAAAGACGAGGCACAGGCCGCGCACTCCGAGCTAAAGGAACTCACCCAGCGACAGGCCGACCTCGAACAGCTGCGGCGCCCGCCGCGTGACCAGCACCTCACCGGCGCTTGGGCACGCCTGGAGGAGACCGAGCGGGTCGCGGCCGACGTGCGGCAGCGGGCCGCGACGGCAGCCCGCGCCGCCCAGGACGCCCGCTCCGCCTGCGTCGAAGCCCGCCGCCACGTCGAAGCCACCGCCACCGCACACGACCTACCAGCCGACCGGGACGCGCTGCTCACCGTACGGTCCGCGCTGGACACCCTGGCCGACGGAACCCGACGACTGCGCCGAAGCGTCGACGCCACCGCCCAGAGCCTCACCGCCCACCGCAACGAACGCCACAGCTACGAGCGGGCCCGCACCGCCCGAGAAGAGGCCGAGCTGGACTACGCGCGGCGAGCGGACGAGTTGGCGAAAGCCCGCCGGGAGATCCGCACACTGGAGGCCGCGCTCGGAGCAAGCGAGCAGGACATCCTCGCCGAGGAACAAGCCATCATCCGGCGCCTCGACGAGATCAGCCAAGAGCTGCCCAAAGCACAGCGCACAGCCGCGCGCCTACACGACGACGTGGTACGCGGCGAGCTGGACAAGCAAACCAGGCACGACGACCTCCAGACGCAAGAGGCCGAGGTAATCCGGTGCGGACGCGCCCTACGCACCGCCCTGGCCACACCCGACATCATGCGCGGCGCGGCACTGGGCGAACTCACAGGCGAGCTGTCGACCCCGGACCCAGCCCAAGAGGACGCCAGGACCAGGCTGCGAGCCCTACAGGCCCTGGTCGAGGCCGTGCAGCGCGGCCTGGACCCCGAGCGGCACGACGTCTCCGACACCACGCTACTCAACCGGTTCAACGAACTACGCGACCAACTCGCCGGCGGCTACGACGCGACCCTGGAAGAGCCCGACGGCATCAAGGTCTGCCGACTCCTCGACGACACCGGCCCACACGACGTAGCGCTGGTCGGCGAACGCATCGCCAGGCAGGCCAACGACGCCCGGGCCCGCCTCACCGACCGCGAGCGCGAAGTCTTCCAACGCTTCCTCACCGGAGAATTGGGCGACCACCTGTCCGCACAGCTACTCGCCGCAGGAGCACTGGTCGACGCACTCAACACCACTCTGCGATCCGTCCGCACCTCGCACGGCCTCGGAGTGGAACTCGACTGGCGACTCGCCGACACCGTCGACGCGGACATCCGCGCAGCCGTCGAACTGCTGCGCAGCCCCTCAGGGCTGCGCACCCGCGAGCAGACGGAACAGCTGAGGGAGGTCCTGCAGCGCCGCATCGAAGACGCGCGCCGCGCCGACCCGGCCATGGGCTACGCCGCGCACCTGCGGACCGCGCTCGACTACCGGACGTGGTTCACCTTCCAGCCGTGGGTGCTGGACGACACGTCCACCGCCCGCCGACGCAAGTTCACCGGGCGGACCGGACTCAGCCAAGGCGAGCAGCGGGTCCTGTCCTACCTCGCACTCTTCGCGGCCGCCGCCGCGCACTTCACCACGCTCGCCGAGACCGCCCCGCAGGCGCCCCGACTGATCCTCCTCGACGACGCCTTCGCCAAGGTCGACGAGCCGACCCACGGCCGGCTCGGCCGCATCCTCGTTGACCTCGACCTCGACTTCGTCCTGACCAGCGAGCGCCTGATGGGCACCTGGCCCGACGTGCCCGCACTCCAGATCTACGAGTGCCTGCGCGACCCGCACGTGCGCGGTGTCGCCACGCTGCACTACACCTGGAACGGACGCAACCGCCGTCTGGTGACCGCTTGACATCCTCCCTCGGCTAAAGCCGGGGGATTCCGGCCGCGCCTTCGGCACGGGGCTTGCGCCCTGGTCCGCTGGCGTTCCGGTGGGTTCCTGTTTCAACGGGCTGTGCCTGGCGTGGGATTGCCACGCCGGGTCTTACCGGCCCTCCGCAGGCGTTTAGCCTGTCCGCCCGTCCGGCGGCCAGGATGTTACGAGAGGCGTTGAGATCACGGTCATGAACCGTCCGACACGCGGCGCAGGTCCATGCACGGACGCTGAGGGGCTTGGGGCCGTCCAGGACGCCGCGGGCCGAGCAGATCTGAGAGGTGGGCTCGTACCGGCCGATGACGCCGGCATGGCGTCCGTAGCGGGCGGCTTTCTCTTCGAGCATGCGCCGGAAGGTGGACCATCCAGCGTCATGGACGGACTTGGCGAGCCGGGTCCGTCCGAGGCCGCGCACGTTCAAATCTTCCAGGTACACCGCTTGGTTCTCACGGATGATCCTGGTCGTCTGCTTGTGCAGCCAGTC
>NZ_JBFBJY010000146.1:0-10079 GCF_040702125.1 Kitasatospora sp. NPDC085895
GGTACTGCCGCATCCTGCCTCCCGTGCCAACGATCCCGCCCCCGGAAACCACGGTATGGGCGGGGCGGATCAACCGCGACCAGTGGACTCCGCCCGCACTGCGGCCCGGCCTGCCTGTCGCGCCAGCGGTTCTGGGCAGGCACCGGCCACCGCCGTTGCGCCACCGCGATCTCCGGACACCCCGCGACATCAAGGTGCTCCAGACCGTGGCCGTCCCCCGCGCCCAACAGCTGTCACCGCCCATGCCGCGGGCAGACCCGCTGCCACCTCTCGCGGTACCGCGCGGCGGCCACATTCTGACCGGTCCGCCCAACCGTACACATCCGGCACGCGTACGCGACCGGACCATGCACCGCCCCACCCAGCTGCCACCGCGCCTGAGGCCGCCCGCCCGGCGCCACCCGAGCGAAGGATCCTGGCCCGGCCGACCAAGCAGGCAAGGCCCGCTCCAGACTGAGTCGCTCAGCACGGCACACCGCGACCATCACGTCCTGACCGACGGGGTCCAGGAGGACCTCGGCGTCGGGGCGGACCCCACCGACGCCGGGGGAACGCGGCGGCTGGTTCTTCCACTCCCACGATGCCCGCAGCTCAGCCACCGGCACGCCGTACCGCTCAGCGACCCGTCCCATCAGCGACCAGACCGTCTCACTGGCCAGCGGAGCCACACAGAAGATCCCAGAACTCATAATCCCAGCCTTCCGAACAACAGCCACCGCCAAGAGAGAAGCGGCCAACCACCGCCCATCCGTGTCGCCTACACCCCCTCCACCGCCCACTCGACGCCGAGCGCAGCGAGCTGCGCGAGCTGCTCCGTACTGAGCCTGGCCCGCCTTGCCTTGGTGTTGTTCGTCCAAGCGCCCAGTGACAGGCCATCAGGGCTCCTGTAGGTGCGGGCGGGCCGGGCATGGCCATGCTCCCGGACGAACTCCGCCAAGGCGGCCAAGTGGAGCTGGAACCGGTCCGTACGGGAGATCTTCGGCTTCGCCTCGGCCGCGGCCTTGGCGGCGACCAGCTCGGGGTCGCCTTCGATGCCGATCGACGTCAGCAGGTCCCGCTGGTCGTCCTCCAACCCCGGCCAGCCGGCCCGCTGCGCGAGGACCCAGCGGCCGAGCTGCTCACCCTCGTACACCGTCTCCACTGGCAGCTGTGTCCAGTCGACCTGCCCGTCGGAGTCCAGCCACCACATGCGGGCGGTTGCCCAGGCGCGTTGCCAGGTGATGGGCCAGGTGGGGCACCACCACGGGTCGATCTCCTCCAGCGCGGCCCGCCGCTCCGGGGCGAGTGCGCCCGGCTCCCCGGCCGGCACCTGTGCGGCGGCCCGCAGCTCGGAGAGCCAGGTGCCGATCGCGTACCCGCCGACGGAGGCCCGCGCCGGCGCCGCCAGCGACCCGCCGTGGCCCTTCGCCCAGACCCTGGCCCAGTCGAGCCCGGCCTCGAACCGGGCGTCCGAGACGGACCAGATCATCCCGAGGGCGTCCAGCATCTCGACCCGGTGTCGAGCCAATTCGCCGCTCGCATTCTCCCCACGCCGCTCCGACAGCCACTTTCCCAGCGGATAATTGGAATTCTCACCGACGAGCGCGGAATATTGATCCGAAACGGTTGGGGTTCTGGGTCGTTGAACACCGCGTGAGTGAACTGGTGGGTGACGCGCGGCACTTGTCGCCGTCGGCGCAGGAAGCGTTGCGGCTGCGGGCGGTGGCCGCGTTGGTGGAGGGCCGGGATCGCGAGGACGTTGCGGCGGTGTTCAAGGTCTCGTTGAAGGCGGTGGACGGCTGGTGGGCGAAGTGGCTGGCCGGCGGGCGTGAGACGCTGATCGGGCGTCCGCGTGGGCGGCGTGTCGGGGAGCATCAGGTGCTGTCCGAGGCCGAGCAGGGGGCGGTGCGGCAGGCCGTGCTCGACCATCAGCCTTGTGACCTGGGGCTTTCCGGTCAGCTGTGGACGCGTGCCCAGGTGGGTGCGCTGATCGCGAAGCTGTACTGGGTGCGGTTGACCGAGCAGGGGGTGGGCAAGTACCTGCGGCGCTTGGGGCTGTCGTTCCAGCGGCCGGACAAGCGGGCCGTCGAGCAGAACGGCGAGGCGGTGCGCGGCTGGCTGGAGGAGACCTGGCCGGCGATCCGTGCGCGGGCGAAGGCCGAGGGCGCCGAGGTGCTGTTCGCTGACCTGGTCGGCATTCGTTCCGACCAGGTCACCGGCCGGACCTGGGGTGAGAAGGGGCGGACCCCGATCGTGCGCCGGAGGGGGAACCGGTTCTCGGTCAACGCCATGTCGGCAATCAGCACCAGGGGCCGGATGCACTTCATGGTCTTCACCGGCACCTTCGACGCGCAGGTCATGTGCCGCTTCCTCGACCGGCTCGTCGGCCACTTCGATCGCAAGGTCCACCTCGTCGTGGACCGTCACTCGGCCCACCGCAGCAAGAAGGTCCGTGCTTGGCTGGCCGACCACGCCGACCGGGTCGAACTGCACTTCCTGCCGTCGTACTCGCCCGAGCTCAACCCCGACGAGCTGGTCAACTCCGACCTCAAGCGCAGCCTGCCCATGAGCCACCGGGCCCGCAACCAGGCCGAGCTCGCGGCTGAAGCACGACGCTTCTTCCGCCGGCGCCAGCGCCAGCCCCACATCGTCCGCGGCTACTTCCACGGTCCGCACGTGCGCTACACCCTCGACGAGAACCAATTGAGTTTCTGATCAATAACCGGCGGGTGGGCGGGATTGGAAACGGTGCCCCGGTCAGCGGGTGCTGCGCTCCGCGTCACGGATGTGCGCGGGTGGGCGCCTACCACGGCAGGGCGGTCCGCGCTATAGGCCAGCCCTATAGCGCGGCCTATAGCCTCCGGGCTGTTCGCTTCCTAGCCTTCCAGTGCCGGACCGGCTCTGCCGCAGGTGGGTAGTTCCCACTTGGGGCGTGGTGGGTATCCTGGAGGTCCCGGTGCCCGTGACCATGCGCGGACACTTCACCTCTGACGGACGCCACCGTGGAGGCCGTGATGGCTGCAGTTGCCCGACACGCACGCGAGGAGTTCGAGACCGTCGCCGAGACCGAGGTCGACAGTCGGGGGAGGGTGTCCCTGGGCCGTGCCGGGGCGAAGCCCGGACGGCGCTACCGCGTCCAGGCCACGCCGGACGGCGTGCTGTTGCTGACTCCGGTCGTCTCCATCCCGGAGCGGGAGATGCAGGTGTGGACCGATCCGCTGCTCGCCGAGCGCATCCGTGCCGGCATCGAGCAGGCCAAGGCCGGACAGACCCATGACCTCGGCGACTTCTCGCAGTACCTCGACGACGAGGATGACGAGGACTAGACGACGGTGCCGTATGTCCTGCGCTTCACCGATGACGCGCGCGAGATGCTCCAGCGCCTGGCCGCCGGCCCCAAGGCCGACCCGGTCAGGCTGAAGAAGACCCGCAAGGCGCTGGCACTCCTGCAGACCGATCCCCGCTACCCCGGCCTGCACTCCCACCAGTACGAGAGCTTCCCCGGCCACAGTGACCAGAAGGTCTGGGACTCCTACGTGGAGAACCACACCCCGGGAGCCTGGCGCATCTACTGGACCTGCGGCCCCGACGAGAAGGACGACCAGGGCCAGGCCGTCCAGGTCATCACCGTCCTGGTGATCGGCCCGCACCTGTAGCAGCGCACCTGACCCCCTTCCTTGCCGCCAACGGAGGGGAAAGGGGGCTGGAGCCTGACGGGCGCCAGCGTAGGGTCGGGGGGCCGCGAGACTGGTGATCATGAGTTCCGATCGCCGCGCTCTGTGGCAGCCCTCCGACACTGCGACCGATGCGCCTGTGGCGGCCGATGACCGGGCGCGGCCGGCGCCGGTGGGGCGGGCCCCGTTCCTGGAGCCGCGCATTGAGGACGCGCCGCCTGAGGTGCCCGGCGCCCGCCGTCGGCTCGGCGAAGGCCCCCTCGTCGGCACCGACCTGCCAGATGACCAGGCCTGACCCGACCGGCCGCCGTCCCGGCCTGACGGGCCGGCGCTCCGGCGGGTCGTACGGTCGGTGGTGCGGGTGATGCTGTCGCCTGCACCTGTCGGCCCGGCTGCTTCCCCTTCTGGTCGGCATCGGTCTGTGACCAGCCAGCGCCGAGGGCCCGCTCCGGTATCAACGGGGCGGGCCCTCGGCATTGGGAACAACAGGTGTGTCGATGATGAAGCTGGCCGCTTCTCTTTTCGATTCTCCGCCTGTTCGGTGCCGCGGGCCCGGCGTCGTCAGGGCAGCGGTACGGCGTGCAGGCAGGCGTGCAGGCCCGGTCCTGCCGGTTCCGCGAGTGGCCGGGCGATCTCTCCGATGATTTCCACCCGGAAGGTGCCGGGTGCGTTGGCGTAGACCGGTGCTCCGTTGGCCGTGAGTGTTCCGGTGGCGTGGACGATGACGACCTCCGGCGGGCCGTGTCTGCCGGGTACGCCCGGCTGCTGCGACAACGGCGGCCGGACCGCCCGACCACCTGAAGGAGAGCGCCATGACCTTCCCCCGCCAGCGAGGACTCACCGAGCAGGCCGCCAGCGCCGCCGTCGACCAGGCGTGCCGGATGCTGCGGCTGCCTACCATCTGCGCCCAGTTCCCCGAGCTCGCCGAGGCTGCCTCGCGCGAGCAGATGTCCTACCTCGGCTTTCTCGCCGAACTCCTGATGTCCGAGTGCGACGACCGCGCCCGGCGTCGATCCGAGCGCAGGATCAAGGCCGCCGGGTTCCCCCGCGACAAGTCGCTCCGCAAGTTCGACTTCGACGCGAATCCCAACCTCGACCCCGCGATGATCCACACCCTCGCCACCTGTGAATGGATCAAGAAGAGCCTGCCGCTCTGCCTCATCGGAGACTCCGGCACCGGCAAGTCCCACCTGCTGATCGCGCTCGGCACCGAGGCCGCGATGGCCGGCTTCCGCGTCAAGTACGTGCTCGCCACCAAGCTCGTCAACGAGCTCGTTGAAGCCGCCGACGAGAAGCAGCTCGCCAAGACCATCGCCCGCTACGGCCGCGTTGACCTGCTCTGCATCGACGAACTCGGATACATGAAACTCGACCGTCGCGGCGCCGAACTGCTCTTCCAGGTTCTGACCGAGAGGGAGGAGAAGAACAGTGTTGCGATTGCCTCCAACGAGTCGTTCGGCGGCTGGACGAAGACCTTCACCGACCCCAGGCTCTGCGCGGCTACTGAACTTGAAAGCGTGATGTCGGTGGTCAGCCGTCCATGGTCAGGCCGGTCTGGGTGAGGCAGCCGTCGACGAGGTCCGGGCGGTACTGGATGCGTTTGAGGCGGCGTTTGACGGCCCTGGTGATCTGGGTCAGGTTGGCGGCGGCGAGGTTGCCGATGTCGCGCTTGACCAGGGACCAGATGCCTTCTTGGGGGTTGAGGTCGGGTGCGTATGTGGGTAGTTGGAATACGGTGAGCCACTCGGCGTTCGCGTCGATGAACTCCCTCATATCCGCGGTCAGGTGGAGGCGGACGTTGTCCCAGACCAGCACGATCGGACCGCCGAGCTGGATGCGGACACGGACGAGCAGGTCTCGGAAGTCCTGCCCCCCGAAGCCCTTCGGTTCGTTCTTGCGGCCCCGGTACTCGCGGATCGCGTAGATCAGCCGGGACCGCTCGCCCGGCTTGTAGCAGGTCATACCCGCCATCGACACCCGTCCGGAGCCACGGCCCTTGACTCGCACGACCGGGGTCTGGCCGATCCGGCCCCAGGTCCTGGCGCGGCGGAGTCATCGACTGTCCGGCTTCGTCCTCAAAGACAATTCAGGCGCCGCGCTCCGCCGCGGTGCTCTTACCCGCGGCCAGGTCTCCCCTTTTCACACCTCGACCGCGTCGTCATCGCGCTCGATCGCCCGCCGGGCGGGCTGCTGCCAGCTCCAGCCGTGCCGCTTCAGCAGCTGCCAGGTGCCCTCGACCGTGTAGGAGACGTGGAACAGCCGGCCGATCGCGGTCTTGATCCGCGCGAGTGTCCACCGCTGGTCGGTCCAGCCGTGGGCCAGCGGACCACGCTCCAACTCATGCTCGAGTCTGGCGATCTGGGCTTCGCTGAGCCTCGAGCGTCCCGGAGAGCCCTTCGTCAGCACTCCTGCCTCGCCGCTCTCGCGCCATGCCCGGCGCCACCGCTCCACGGAACGCTCGCTCACCCGCAGCACTGCAGCGACCTCTGCGTTCTTCTGCCCGCCCTTGAAGCGCTCCACCGCCTGAAGCCGCAGCCGCTCCCGCTTGCCCCTCTCGGCGTCGGTCAGCCCGCCGCCCTGTGCGTATCTCACACCCCAGGACTACTGGGTGCTGGCGGGCACTGTTCCCTGAACGGCACGAGCTTCACCCAGCCAACCTCAGTTCTCCTGGACCAGCCCCCACAGATGTACGGTAGTCCCGTCCTTCGAGATCGTGTGCCACCTGCCGTCCCCAGCAGCGCGCGCAGGCCCCGAGACTGGAACGGGGTAGGAGATCTCGCCACGCAGGTCCATTCCCCGCACGTCAACCAGCCAGTGACGGACCGATCCATACCGGGCATCGCATTCGGAGGTTCCTGCCACAACGGTGTCCTCGTCCACGAATGCCGCATCGAAGTCCCAGTAGACCCTGTCGTCGCCGGTGTTCTGCGGGTGCGCCGGCACCGCGTCCGTGGCATCCAGTTTCCGCGCGACCTTCGGACCGTTCTCCAGCTCGTGGAGCGAGAGGGACCACTGCCCGACGGGAACGGTCAGCAGCCGCCGACCGGACGGGCTCACCGCAAGAAGGATCCGCTCGTCGCCAACATGCTCGGCGGTCAACTGCTGCCCGTCCCATCGTCCCCGCAGCACAGGTGACCCTTCTTCGCCCTCACCGAGGCTCAGCCCCATCTGGGAAGGGTCCGGGTGTGACGTGTGCTCGGAACTGGAGGCCACGGTCCCGGTGTTCACACGTCCCAAGGGCCTTCCGGCCGCGGCGTCCAGGACTACCCACAGTTCCTGGTCGTCCTCCGTGATCTCGTCGCCGGCCAGCGGCCCGCGGACGTGTGCCCAGACGAGCTTGCCGTCTGCGCTGACGGCGGCCGAGCCGCTGTCCGCATATAGGTGGTCCTTGTCGTTCGCGTACTCGTGGAACGACGCGTGCAGCTGAGGACAGCCGCCCCAGCAGCCATGTCGCACTTCCCACCGCGTCGCACCGGCCGCCGCCACCGACCGTACTGCGTGGATGCCCGCGAACACCGCTGCATCCCGCTCCGGCGACACCGTCACCGTCCCGAAGCGGCGGGGCCAGGGCGCGGGGAAGCGGATCTCATCGCCGCGGCCAGCCTCAGGCTGATCGATATCGACAGCCACCACCTCAGTGTCACCACGCTGCACCAGGAGCGTGCGGTTCGGCCAGCACAGCATCTGCGGAGCGTCTGCCGTCCCTGGGGCCAACGGAGCAGCAACGGTAGCGATGAGACGAGCGGCGATGGTCACGGTTTCTTCCAGCCACAGGCGACGGACAAGGAGAGGGCCTACAGCCCAACCCTATGGGCAACGCCAACGCCGCCGGGCGGACCCCGACCGGGTCACTGAGGTCGCCTCCGGCAGGCCGACATCACGCTTTCAAGGTCAGTATCGTCGACCGACTTACCTTCGGCGGCAACATCATCGAGACCGGCACCGACTCCTACCGTCTCGCCACCACCCGAGCCCGGCAAGAACAAGCGTCCTGACCAGCGCTAGTTTGATCGCCACAGGTCGAGCTGAGGACGGGTATGGAGAACTGGGACTTTCGCGAGTGGCAGGCAGCGCTCGGCGCTCTTGACGGCCGTGGGGCGGCGCTGGTGGGCCTGGCAGCGGCTGAACGGATCTCCGGGTGTCTTGGCGATGAGCGCTTTCGCCGGCACGGCAGCTCAGGGTCCGAGATCGTCGCGGAGCTGCTGCGGAAGTGCTGGATCGACGCCGCCAACGGCCAGGACTCGTCCACTACTGGGCTTCAAGAGCTGGTTGATCAACTGGCTGATTGGTCCCGTGAGTACACGAATCTGTCGCTGGCCGAACTCTTCCGTTCCTACGAGACAGCGATCGGTGAGGGCAGCGACGGAGAGGACGAGGATGCCGTTGACCTGGACGACTTCATGGAGGAGGCGGTGCCTGAAGGCGCCGTGATGGCGCATCTCGACGCCCTGAATGCAGTCTCGGAAGCTGTTGCTGCCTGCACTGGTGGCCCCTGGGACGGTGCGCTTCGCTGTCTGCAGACGGCTGCGATGGCTGCACGGCAGGCCGACCCTCAGCTTCCTGGCCCGGGCGTCGAACTGCAGCGGCAACGCGAGGATCTTGAGCTCGTCCTGGCCTCTGGCAGCGATGATCGGGGCCCCATGGTGGCTGAGCTACGGGCTCGCGCCGAGCCGGATGCTCGCGGATGGAAGCAGGCCACCGAGCAACTCGACCTCCTGCACGACTGACCGACGACGCCAGACACCCGCGTTCGCCGACAGGCAACCGACGGCCACGACGTCAGCCGCTCTCGTTTCTCGCCAACATTGAGAGCGCTGGGATCACCTCAGCACTCTCAACACTCGCCGACATGCGCTCTCATATCTCACCTACGCAGCCACCGGTGCCTCCGAGGCCGACCAGGCCGCGATCCTCGCCGCCGGTTTGCAGGAGCACTACTTCCGCGACGGCGGCCGCCGCGCCTCCGGCCTGGCGGTGGAGTTCACCGGGATCGAGTGGGCCGACTTCGGCGTCTAGGGACGGCCCGGACTCACCCCGGTCGGTCTGGTGCTCCACCCGTGGGACACCAGACAGTGGCCTTTGTCCAGGGAGTTTGCGTGGTTGCCGGCGAGGCTGCGGATGTTGTCCATAGCCCGTAGCGGGCTCCCGGTCTCCAGGGGGCAGCGAAGCCGTCCACGGCCCTGCTGCGCCCCGCGGCGGGGCCATGCCGTGGGGCTCGGGGTCGGTCCGGCTTCGGGCGGCTGGTGCTCGCGGGTGAAGCGCTGCTGGTGGGTGGCGTGCTGCCGCGGGGCCGGCGGGTGGTGGCCGTAGCGTCCCGGGGTGAAGAGGTTGGGTCATCGGCCGCGCTCTCTTCCCCGGCCCGGCCGCCCTTTCTCCACCTCTTGATGGGCGGCCGGGCCGTACGCGTCTCCCGGGGCAGGCCTGCAAGGACCGGAGGGCGGAGGGCACGGGCCCGCGCCGGCCCTGCGGGGGAGCGTCGGTGCACGGTCGCCGGACGACGGCCGTAGGGCTAGGGCGTGTCTGACAATTGATCTTGTGGCAGGTCGAGGTGAGTTGACGGACGCGGCGTGGGAACGGATAGAACCCCTGTTGCCGCAGGTGGATGGGCGTGGTCGTCCGTGGCGTGACCACCGGCAGGTGGTCAACGGGGTGCTGTGGCGGCTGCGGACCGGGGCGCCCTGGCGGGACCTCCCGGAACGCTATGGGCCATGGCAGACCGTCTACGAGCGGTTCGCCCGCTGGGAATCGGACGGGACCTGGGCGAGGCTCCTCGAACACGTCCAGGTTCGGGACGACGCGGTGGGTCGGGTCGAGTGGACCGTCGCCGTTGACTCCACGATTAACCGGGCTCATCAGCACGCCGCTGGCGCCCGAAAAAAGGGGCCGCAGACGGGGACGAACTGGAAGATCCGGGCCGCTCGCAGGCGCGCCAGGCACTCGGCCGGTCCCGCGGCGGGCTGACCACCAAGATCCACCTCGCCGTCGACGGCCGAGGCTTGCCCCTGTCGATCGTGCTCACCCCAGGCAACGCCAACGACGCCACCACGTTCGGCCAGGTCCTCGACGGCATCCGGATTCCGCGTGGCGGCACGGGCCCTCCGCGCACGACACCGCACCGAGTGCTGGGCGACAAGGCCTACTCCAGCAAGGCGATTCGCCGCCTGCTGCGGCGCCGGGGCATCTCCACCACGATCCCCGAGCGCCGCGACCAAGCGGCCAACCGCCGCCGCCGAGGGCGCCTCGGTGGCCGCCCGCCAGCCTTCGACAAGGAGATCTACCGCGGCCGCAACGTGGTCGAACGGTGCTTCGCCCGCCTCAAGCAGTTCCGCGCGATCGGTGAGGTCGACTCGGGGCGCCCTGCTGGTGTCTCCACCAGTGGGTTTCCCCGAGCCGCCTCCCGAACCCGGCGTGCCCGTCTCCGGGCAC
>NZ_JBFBJY010000147.1:0-9969 GCF_040702125.1 Kitasatospora sp. NPDC085895
GGTACCGGTGCCGACACCGGTACCGGTGCGCCGCGAGGAGGGTCCGCCCGGGACGCCGCCGGCGGCGGCGGTCGCGCCGCACCCGGTGAAGCGGCAGATGCGCGGGCTGTGGATCGCCTGCCTCAACCACACCGACTGGCCGGACCGGCGGCGGCTCGGCGCCGAACAGATGCGGGCCGACTTCACGGCGCTGCTCGACTCGGCGGTGGCGACGGGCTTCAACGCGGTGTTCGTCCAGGTCCGCCCGACCGCCGACGCGCTCTGGCCGTCCCGGTTCGAGCCCTGGTCGCAGTGGCTGACGGGGACCCAGGGGCAGGATCCGGGCTGGGACCCGCTGGCCTTCATGATCGGCGCCGCGCACGAGCGCGGCCTCCCCTTCCACGCCTGGTTCAACCCGTTCCGAATCGCGATCCACCCCGATCCGGCCCGGCTGGTGGCCGACCATCCGGCCCGCCGCAACCCCCACTGGGCGATCGCCTACGACGGCGAGCTGTACTACGACCCGGGGCTCGCCGAAGTCCGGGAGTTCGTCCTGGACGCCGTCATGGACGCCGTCACCCGGTACGAGGTCGACGGTGTGCACATCGACGACTACTTCTACCCCTACCCCGCGCCCGGCGGCCGCGGCTTCCCCGACGACGGGTCCTTCGCCGCCGAGAGCCGCGGCTTCACCGACCGGGCCGCCTGGCGGCGCGACAACATCGACCTGACCGTCCGGCAGCTGCGCGACCGGGTGCGGGCGGCCCGGCCGGACGCCGTGTACGGGATCAGCCCGTTCGGGGTCTGGCGCAACCGGTCCACCGACCCGGCCGGCTCCGCCACGACGGCGCTGCAGGCCTACGACGCGCAGTACTGCGACTCGCGCGGCTGGGTCCGCAAGGGCTGGGTCGACTACATCGCGCCCCAGCTGTACTGGCACATCGGCTTCGAGATCGCCGACTACGCCGTCCTCGCACGCTGGTGGGCCGCGCAGGTGGCGGACACCGACACCCAGCTGTGGATCGGCCAGTCGGCGTCCCGGCCCGGAGCCCCGGGCCGGCCGGCGCCCTGGCAGGACCCGGCGGAGCTCTCCCGCCACCTCGCGCTCAACGAGGCCGTCGGATCGATCGGCGGCGACGTCTTCTTCAGCGCCCGCACCGCCCGCACCGACCGGATCGGCGCGATCCGCCGGCTCGCGGCCGACCACTGGCCCCGGCCCGCCCTCGTCCCCCTGCTGCCGCGGCTCGCCGGCAGCGCACCGCCCGCGGCGCCCTCGGTGCACCCCTCGCCCGACCGGCAGGACCTGCGGATCACCCCGGCTCCGCGCACCGGCCGCCCGCACCCGTTCCTGTTCGCCGTCTACGGGTACGCCGACGACCCGGGTGCGCGGCCGCCGGCCGATCCGGCGCGGCTGCTGGCCCTGCTGCCGGCCCTCACCGTCCGCCGGTACCGGCCACCGGCCGTCGCGACCGGCCCCTGGTACGCCGTCACCTGCGTCGACCGGGCCGGGCGCGAGGGCCCGCCGTCCGCGCCCGTGCGGCTGCCGGCGGGCTGAGTCGCCGCCCGTGCGGGTCGGTCCGCGACGGACTCAGTCCGTGGCGGGACGCCAGCCGAGGGCCGGGCCGAGCACGGTGGCGATGTCGGTCAGGATCTGCACGTAGTCCTCGTGCCCGAAGGTGAAGGGCAGCGCGAAGGCCACCTCGTCGATCTCGCGGAAGGCCGGATGCGCGTGCAACCGTTCCGCGATCTCCTGCGCGCCGCCGACCAGGTCGGGGGCGAAGAGCAGACGGGCCGGTCCCTGCGGGGCGGCGGTCCGCGGCAGCCGGGCGCGGGCGTACTCCCGGTACCTCGCCCGCTGCGCGGGGGTGGCGCTGTCGGTGGGTATCACCACCAGCCCCTGCGAGACCCGGGCCCGGGCGCCGTCGGGGTGGCGCTCGCGGAACGCCCGCACGTGCGAGAGCTGGACGGCACCGAAGTCCTCGCCCTCCTCGGCCTTCACCACGCTGCTGACCAGCAGGTTCATCCCGTTCTCGGCGGCCTGCCGGGCCGACCCCAGACTGCCGGCGCCGTACCACATGCGGTCGGCCAGACCGGGCGCGTACGGCTGGACCCGGTCCGAGAACGCCTCGATGCCCTCGGTGCCGCGGAAGTCACTGGCGGGCTTGCCACCGACGAGGTCGAGCAGGCGCCGCACCCGGGCGAACCCGAAGTCCTCCGACTCGGCGGTGTCCGGGTACAGCGCCTCGCGGACCCGCTCGAAGTGCATCGGCGGGCCCACGCTGACACCAGGGTTGAGGCGGCCCCCGGACAGCACGTCCACGGTCGCGAGGTCCTCCGCCAGGCGCAGCGGGTTCTCCCAGCCGAGCGGGATGACCGCGGTGCCGAGCTCGATGCGCCGCGTCCGCTGCGTGGCCGCGGCCAGCACGGCCACCGGGGAGGAGATGCCGAACTGGAGGTGCCGGTGGCGCAGCCAGGCGCTGTCGAATCCCAGCCGTTCGCCGAGTTCGACGAGTTGCAGGGTGGACTCGTGCCCGCCCGCCGGGTCGGCCTCGTCGAACAGGCCGATGGTCAGGAAGCCGAGACTGCGCAGGGGTTGCGAGGGAAGCGGCACCGGGGTCCTCCGGGTCGGGTGCGACGTGCCGGTTCGGGCACGCCGCACGGCGGGTGGCCGTCGGCGGCGGCCGGCCGGCCTGACCTGAGCCTGCTCAGCCGGTCCGCGCCGCAATCCCGGCACCGTGCCGGGTCTGCCGCTGGTGGCCCGCTCGGAGCCCGCTCGCGGCCCGCCGCGCTCCGTCACGGAGAGTCCGATCCGTCGTCATCCTCCTTGCCGGGGAAGGGCGTTGCGGCCGTGTGCCGCCATGTCACGAGGGGCGTCCGCCACCCGTGTGCCGACTCCCCCGGCTGTCGGGCCGCCGCCGTCCCGCGGGACCCGGCGAAGGCCTCGTGAACGTGTCCGCATCCCCATTGCCCGCACCGCTCGCGACCTGCAAGGATCCTCCGCCGTGAGTCTCCTGCTGCTCGTCATCGCCGGGACGTACTGCGTCATCTGGCTCCGGGGCCCCCACCGCACGTCCAGGGCCGCCACGTGGGCCGCCACCGTCTTCGACCCCGCCGCCTACGGGCTGGTGCCGCACGCCGTGCTCGACCCGCGCCGGCCCGGCCCGCCCGCGCCTCCGGACCGCAGCGCGGCCGTCCGCTCGATCTGCGAGGCCGCCTGGACCGGCGACTGGCGGCCCGCCGCCGCGTACGTCGAGGCCGCGGGCGAGGACTGGGACGAACGCTGGTCCAGGCTGGAACTGCTCGCCGACATCGCCGAGCAGGACGACGCCTGGCTGACCGCCTGGCGGGCCGCCGACCCGGCCAGTTGCGCCGCCGCCACGCTGGAGGCCCGGTGCATGGTCGACCGGGCGTGGGCGATCCGCGGCAGCGGCTACGCGCACCAGGTACCGGCCGACCGGATGACGAAGTTCCGGGAGCTGCTGCCCGCCGCGATCGAGGCCGCGCAGCGGGCCGCGCTGCTCGCACCGGAGGACCCCGGCCCGTGGGTGGTCATGGTGCTCGCCGCCCGCGGCGCCCAGTACACGCCGGACCGGTTCGGGCCGCTCTGGGACGGCCTGGTCGCACGCGCCCCGCACCACTACGAGGGGCACTGGCAGGCCATGCAGTACTGGTGCGCCAAGTGGTACGGCAGCAACCGCAGGATGATGGCCTTCGCCCGCCGCGCCATGGACAAGGCGCCGGCAGGCAGCCCGCTGGCCGGCATCTACGTGCACGCGCTCTCCGAACTCGAGACCCGCAGCGGCCTCCGCGCGCTCCCCCGCACCAGGGCCGCCAGGCGGCGGCTCAAGGCCGTGGCGCAGGCCCTCGCGACCGTCCCGGCGGACGATCCGCGCCTGCCCGCCCTGCGGCACCTGCTCGCCGACCACCTTGCCAAGGCCGGCCTGCACGCCGCCGCCCTGGAGCAGTTCCGGCTGGTCGGACGGTGGTGCGGCGGCGCCCCCTGGGCGGACCGGGCCGACCCGGTGGCGGCGTTCGACCTCGCCCGCGGCATCGCTGTGCGGCTGTCGCGGACGAAGCCGCTGCCGCCCGAGGCCCGGCACCTCAAGGACACGGTCCTCCACCACCACGGCTGACGCTCGTCGCCGTTCCAACCGTCCGGGTGCCCCGGGTCAGCGGCGGGCGCTCACCAGCAGGGCCGCGTGCGGCAGCGCCAACAGGCCGTCCTCGCGGAGGAACTCCCGGGAGAGGGTGTCGAAGTGACGCCTCACCTCCGCCCGGGTCCGCTCGTCCTGGCTCAGCAACACCTGCCCGAGGAAGCCCACCCCGTTCGCCGGGCCGGACCACCACTCCTCGGCACCGGTCCGGTGCTGCCAGCGCAGGGTCTCGCACCTCGCCTCGCACAGCCCGGCCGAGGCCAGCAGCCGGGCGAGCCCGTCCGGACGGTGCGGGAGCTCGTCCTCCCCGGGCGGCGCCGGCAGGTGCGACGGCCGGGCCACCCCCGCGGCGGCGACGGCCCGGCCCAACAGCGCCTGCCCCGCGGGGGCCGGATGCACCCACACCGTCAGGGCGATCCGCCCACCCGGTCGGACCACCCGGCGGAGCTCCGCGAGCGCCTCATCGGGACGTCCCACGTGGTTGAGCACGAAGTTGCCGACCGCGGCGTCGAACACGCCGTCCCCGAACGGCAGCTCCGGCAGAACGGCCGTCAGGACCTCCGCCGAGGGCACCGTCCGCGCGGCCAGCTCCACCATGCTCGGCTCGGCGTCCACCGCGGTCACCGCCGCACCCCGCCCGCAGGCCGCCGCGGCCACCGTTCCCGTCCCCGTCCCGACGTCGAGCACCCGGGACCGCGCACCGACGCCCGCCGCATCGAGCAACCGCGGGACGGGATACGCGCACAGCCCCGCGGCACTCCCTGCGAACGCCGCCGCGCGACCCGCCCACGTCCGACGCTCGTACGCGTCGAAAGCCGTCACCTGCACGCCTCAACCCCCTACCCCGCCGCGGAGATCGAGAACACGACGGACCATGACCCCAACGATCGGAACTCCGGCCCGGCCGACCGGTCGACGGTCAAGACCGTCCGGGTCCCGGTCCGACACCGGGACCCTGCCGTCGACAGCCGGCATCCCGACCGGCCACCGGATCGGGACCGCCCCAGCCTGGAGAGTCAGGCCGACGGCCCAACCGGATCGGAACCGCCCCAGCCGAGAATCTCCCGCTCGGAATCCCGTAGATGCTCCCAGACGCGAATCTCCACAGCCTGCAACACCTCGCTGCGTCGGCTCGAGGTGAGCTCGTCGAGGAAGTCCCGGCAGCGCACCAGAAGGTCGCGACTGGCTTCCGGCGAGTCCAGAGCCGGCCGAAGAACGACCCAGTAGAAGGCTTCGGACAGAACTGTGTAGAGGCCCAGGGGGTACGGGCTGTGCCCGAGCTCCTCCGCGGATTCGCGCTCAGCCGAGTCCAGCTGTTCCAGGAATACTCGCGCCTCTGGAAGATGGACTTCTAGCGATGCTCTGACGAAGTCGTCGTCCGAGAGGTGCGACATCGGTCTCCCTTGACGTTGGCTGGGGCTCGGACAGAACGCCACGAGGGTACGCGGCCGTCGCACCCCATCAGGCGGTGGCCCACCACAGCACTCCGGCGTGAGGTCCTTCTGAGCGACTGGTGCTCCAGCCGCAGATCGTGATCATGGATACCGAGGCCGCTCGTCGGTAGCCTGCGCGTGTGGCTGAGACCTGGGACGAAGTGCAGCTGATCGCGGCCGGCTTCGAGCGCGTGTACGTCGAGTTGGAGTGGTGCAGCGGGCCGCGCGCCGGCCTCGCCGATGTCGACGGCAAGCCTCACTACTTCCAGGGCAACGACTGGGATGACGCTGACGGGGCCGACGAGTACAGCGTCTGGCCCGCGAGCGACGCGGCGGTGGAGCTGGAGCGCGAGCAGTGGGCGATCTTCGCCAGGTGGAACGAGCGCCATGAGGCAGGGACGGTGGGGTCGGAGACCCACCCGGGTCAGGGCGGGTTCGATGACCGCTACGACGAGCTGGTCCTTCTACTGGCGCCACACCGTCAGGTGCCGGACGGTGCGGAGCGGCTGGTGGGCGAGGTGCGCTTCGACGCCGGGGCCCGCTACCGGGTCGAGGGTCCGGACTACTGGTTCCGATGGCGTCCGAGCAGGTGAGGCCCGTCGGCGCATCGACGAGGCGGGGCCGTTCAGAGGTCCGGGATGAAGTCGGGCTTGATCCCGGGGGCGGTCACCCCCCTCCCTCACCGTTTCGACGAACGCGACGAGAACCGACACGAGGCGTGGCCAGGTCGTCGGAGGGCCCCAGGTGTCCGGGGCGAAGACGGAGCCGACCCGCCAACCCCCGTCGGTCGCCGTGATCCGGACCGCACCGGGCACGTCGTACGACATCGAGTCGAACGCGAAGTCCCCCGCTCACCGTCCGGGAGTCGGAGCCAGAGCGAGGGGACGCGCGCCAGTTCGGCCACCGGGAAGCCGTCCTCGTTCCACACCGTACGGCCGTCGTCGCCGATGACCAGGTCCGCCTCGATGTCCACGAGCAGCACCTCCACCGGGACGGAGTCCGCGGTGAGTCCCCGACGGGCCGGATCCGGCGCGCCGAGGTTCCGGCAGGCGAACTTCACCGCTTGATCACCTCGTCCAGAGTCCGGGCCCACGGCGTGGACAGCGCATCCCGATCGGGACGACTCCGGTCAGGGCGTCCCCCGACTGCAGGAGCGCGGGGTGCTGTCCCACTGCCAGCGGGTGCGCCGTCGACGGCCCGGGAGGTCGCCGCGGCCGGTCGCCCACAGCAGGGTCGGCCAGGGGTCGGTGTCGGTCGGGGCTTCGGGGAACAGTCGGGTCAGCACGCGGGTGCAGATCTCGGCGGGGGCCTGCCAGTCGAGTCCGAGGCCGAGAGCCAGGTCCTGGGCGTGCGCGAACAGCTCGACCAGACCCATGGCCGCGGAGCCCTCGGCGTCCGTCGTCCCGAACACGTGGAAGGCGCGGGCCTGCGGCGAGGCCGTGCGTACCATCGCCACGTGCAGCGCCCCGCAGGCCTCCAGCACCTGGAGCACGCCCTCCGGCCCGCTCTCCCGCTCGGCGAAGATCACGTTGGCGGGCTTGCCCGGGGCCTCCCGGCGCCAGACGAACGGCACATGGGTGGCGGCAGGGGGCGTCTGCGGGCCGAGTTGGGCGGCGTAGGAGAAGAGGTCGTCGGCCAGGTGCTCGGCCGTCTCCCAGCAGCTCCATTCCAGGCTGCCGGCGGGCCGCCCCCAGTCCGCGCCGAGTGCCTCGGGCCGGCGCAGCAGTGCGGCGACGAGCCGCACGCCCTCGGCGAGGTCCTCGGCCGTCACGGGCCCTACGGCTCCGGACCCTTGCGCGTGATCACGGTCAGACATGCACCCGAGCCTACGGGCCCCCGCCCCGCGCGGGTGACAGGTTTTCCCGGCCGCCACCGCCCCGTCCCGTGCCCCAGCCCCGTGCACCGCACCACCTGCGGAAACCCGAAGGGGAGGGCCTAGGCCGTGTATCGAAAGTAGATCTTGGGCTGTGAATGATCACGGTTTATGGGGCGGGGAGATCTCACGGACGAGTAGTGGGCGGTGCTGGAGCCCTTGTTTCCGAAGGGCACGAAGGCCAGCCGGCCGCCCGTCTGGCCTCGGCGACGGTTGATCGACGGCATACGGTTTCGGGTCCGGACCGGTGTTCCGTGGCGGGATGTGCCTGCCGAGTACGGGCCGTGGGGTCGGGTCTACGACGTGTTCCGTCGGTGACAGCGGACTGGAACCTGGCACCGGATCCTGACCCGGCTGCCTCGGCGCGCTGGCCGACGGCCGCTTCCGGCGGAGCGTGGACTACGCCGGCCTGGACTTCTTCCCGGACGTGTTCCGACCCATAGACGAGGACCGCTTGGCGGACGCGGTCGCGGCAGCCCTCACCGCCTTCCGCCGCACCAGTCTGCCGCTAACCGGCATCCCGGACACCGTGCCGATCCGGGCGTACGAGAACGGCTGGCCGACCGGCCCGGGCCGCAGCGAACAGCGGCAGGCCGCCGTGCTCGACGCCGTCGTTCGGACGGTGGCCGCCCTGGTCGGCGAGCTGAACATCGACGGATACTCGCTCTTCGCCCTGCGGGATGCCGACAGCCACGCCGAGGGGCTGTTCCCGCACTTCGGCCTCCTGCACGACGACTACACGCCCAAGCAGGCCTTTCGAACGTACCGCGACCTCATCGAGGAGCTGCACGTCGGTGACGGCTCGTCAGGTAGCGATGACCGAGCATCAAGTGACTGTGTCGGAAAGGTGTTGGAGAACGGGGGATTCGGCAGGTCGGGCTGGGTGAGCGTAGCCGGGTGATCTTGGGCGCTGCTATCGTGCGTGCGGCACCTGCCGGTACGGATGTTCGAACGGAGAGACATGCGGAAGTCGAAGCGGATAGCGGCGCTCGCCCTCAGTGTGCTGGGCATGACGACGGGAATGCTGTTCGCGGCTGCTCCGGCGCAGGCGGCGTCGACGCCCAGCGGAGCCTGCAACAGCGTCGGCAGCGGGTACTACCTGATCGACCAGCACCCCATCGGCACGGTCGCCGACGTCTACCTGTTCTACAACGGCTCCAGCAACTGCGCCGTCACCTGGAAGCGCAGCCCGAACGGGACCACCCGGTACGACCTGAGGGTGAACATCGAGCGGCAGAGCGACCTGAAGGACGCTCCGGACGCGGGTTACTACCTGTACTACGCCGGCCCGGTGACCCTGAGCGCCAAGGGCACGTGCATCTCGTGGGGCGGCGAAGCGGAGGGCGTCCGCTGGTACTCCGGCTGGACCCACTGCGGCTGATCTTCGAAAACCCCGGCCCCGCGCAGCGCGGCCGGGGCCCGGCCACGTCGGCCCGCCGGTCGCCCCCGTCGCATCGGACCCGCCGGTCGGCCACTGTACGGTCGGACGGCACGGGGCCCGACCCCACCGGCGGCGCACCGACGTTCGAGCAGGCAGGGAGACTGGCACGTGGACGCACAGCTCACCGTCGACTGGTCCGAGGCGACCTAGGCCGTGTATCGAAAGTGGATCTTGGGCTGTGGATGATCACGGTTCATGGGTCGGGGAGATCTCACAGACGAGCAGTGGGCGGTGCTGGAGCCGCTGTTGCCGAAGGGCGCCAGGGCGGGGCGACCACCGGTCTGGGCTCGGCGGCAGCTGATCGACGGCATACGGTTCCGTGTCCGGACCGGCGTTCCGTGGCGGGACGTCCCCGCCGAGTACGGACCGTGGAGCCGGGTCTACGACCTCTTCCGCCGGTGGCAGCGAAACGGCACCTGGCAGCGGATCATCACCCGGCTCCAGTCCCTGGCCGACGCGAAGGGGGCGATCACATGGGACCTGAGCGTCGACTCCACGGTCTGCCGCGCGCATCAACATGCGGCTGGAGCCCGCAAGCACGGCGACCTGCAGAAGGAACCGCCGGGCGGCATCTTCACCGAGCCCGGTGACCATGGGCTGGGGAGGTCACGCGGCGGGTTCACCACCAAGCTCCACCTGGCAGTGGAGCAGGGTCAGAAACCCATGTCGATCGTGGTGACCGCTGGGCAGCGCGGGGACTCTCCGCAGTTCGAAGCCGTGCTGGACAAGGTCCGCGTGCCCCGCGTCGGACCGGGCCGGCCGCGGGTCCGCCCCAATCGCGTGCGGGCGGACCGCGCCTACGCCTCCCGCAAGAACCGCGCCTACCTGCGCCGTCGCGGGATCCGCTGCACCATCCCTGACAAGGCCGACCAAGCGCGCAACCGGCGGAAGCTCGGCTCCCGCGGCGGTCGACCGCCGAAGTTCGACAAGGCTGACTACCGTGAGCGTCATGCGGTCGAGTGCGGGATCAACCGCCTCAAGAGGCACCGCGCTGTCGGTGAGGTCGACTCGGGGCGCCCTGCTGGTGTCTCCACCAGTGGGTTTCCCCGAGCCGCCTCCCGAACCCGGCGTGCCCGTCTCCGGGCACCG
>NZ_JBFBJY010000148.1:0-9385 GCF_040702125.1 Kitasatospora sp. NPDC085895
TCCCACCGCCGGGCGGTCGAGGGCACGCTCGCCAGCACGACCGTCAGCGCAGGACGACTCGAGGTCCTGGACGAGCGGCTGATGGACCTCCGCCGCGCCTACGTCGTCACCCCGCCACTGGAGATGCTCGCCCAGCTCCTACGCGACCTGGACGAGGTACGCCTTCTCGCCGGTGAGCGGCAGCCCGCCCACGTCCAGGTCCACCTGTCGGAGATGATCGCGGTCCTGGCCACCCTGATCGCAGATGCGCTGATGAAGCTCGGGCGACTGGGCCAGGCACAGCTGTGGTACGGCACCGCGCGCACCGCGGCCGACGACAGCGGTAGTTGGGAGTTACGGGCACGTGTGCGGGTTCAGGCCGCCATGCTGCCCTACTACTACGGGCCGCTGGATCGCGCGGTGAGCTTCACCCACGAAGCGCGGCTCCTCAACCGCAACCGCCCCACGCCCACCGGTGCGTTCGCCGCAGCCGCCGCAGCACGGGCGCACGCCCGGCAGGGCAACGCCGAAGCGGCTCGTGCAGCGATCAAGGAAGCACGGGAACTGTTCGACCGATCCCGGCAGGGTACATCCCAACCCGACGACGCTTGGGCCTTCCCCCTGCGCCGGCTCTTGCTCTACCTCTCCGGCGCCTACACCTACCTCGGCGACATCACCCACGCACGCCACATACAGTCCGAGGCCCTGGCGCTGTACTCGGGTCGGACCGGTATCGACCCGGCGCTGCTACGCCTCGAGGAAGCGATGTGCCTGATCCACGAGCGCAGCATCACCGAAGCGTGCCAGCTGGCCGGCCAGACCTACCTGACGGTTCCTACCGCGCACCGGACCGAAATCCTCGGCGCCAGGGCTCAGGACATCATCGCCATACTGCCGGAGAACGCCCGATCTGCGCGGGCGGCGCGGGAACTCGGTGAGATCCTGGCGCTGCCGACCGGCGGGATGTGACAGAAGGGGCATCCGCCCGTCAGCCTTACAGGCATGAGTGCTCCGGTTGCCCGGATCGGCGGCTTCGCCGAGTCCGAAGTGTCCGACGTCCTGGAGAGCGCGTGCCGACAGGTCGGTCTCGACCCGTCCGGCGCGCAGATACTGCGCGGCCACACGAACGCCGTCTTCCGGCTCCCCACTGCTGGGGCAGTCGCCAAGATCGCCCGCGCCGGCACCCCCCACGCGAACGTACGACGCACGGTCGAGCTGGTCCGATGGCTCACCAGCCTGAACTTCCCCACCGTCGAACTACTGGCAGTGGATCAACCAGTCAGTGTCGGCACGCACACGGTGACCTTCTGGGAATACCTGCCGCAGCCCGACGTCCCCGTGCCGGCTGCCGACCTGGCAATACCCCTCCGCACATTGCACCGGCTTCCCCCGCCTCCCTTCGAAGTCCGGCCGCTCGACACAGTCTCGGCCATCCGACGATCACTCGATGCCACCACCGCCCTGCAGATCACCGACATCGCCTACCTATCGGCACGTGTGGACCAGCTGGAACAAGACCTTGAGAAGGTCCGCTTCGCCCTGCCGCCCGGCCTGCTGCAAGGCGACCCCCAGCACCGCAACGCACTCCACCACCCGGACGGCGCGGTGCTGTGCGACTGGGACACCGCATGCCACGGCCCGGCCGAACTCGACCTGGTCACCGTGGAGATCCACTGCCGCAGGTTCGGCTACGGAGCCTCCCACTACAAGGACTTCGCCCGCGCCTACGGATTCGACGTAACCAAGTGGAACGGGTACACCGTCCTGCGTGATCTACGGGAGCTTCGAATGATCACCACAAACGCCAAGCGGGCTGCCGCGAATTCGCCCACCCTGACCGAGGTAGTGCGTCGGGTAAAGGGGCTTCGCCATGCGAACAGTGACCTCCGATGGAACATCCTCTGACTCCCCTAGACAGCCGAAGGAGCCCCCAGATAGGCCAATCCCATGGTCACTGAGGTTTTCTCAGCGAAATGATCTCTGCGATGCGGGGGCGGCCGATGGCCTCGTGGACGAGCGGGCGCGGGCCCGGCCGCGGACAGACGTGAAGCCCCTGGTAGGACAGGTCTCTCTCACAAGATCGTCCGCTGAACCAGAGGCTTCACGTTGGTCACCTATGTTGCCACGCTCGACGTCCCGCGCCACGTCGTCGAGTTCCTGGCCCGTCTGCTGGCCGCCCACCGGCGCCGGATCGGCACCCCGAAGCGCTCCCGGGCGCTGGGTCCGTTTCGGCAGGCGGTGCTGGTGCTGCGTTGGTTCCGCGAACGCGGATGCGTGCACTGCCTGGCCTGCGACGCGGGCGTCTCCCAGGCCACCGGCTACCGCTACCTGCACGAGGGCATCGACGTCCTCGCCGACCAGGCCCCCGACCTGCACGAGGTCCTGACCCGCTGTCGGCACGAGGGCATGACGCATGTGATCCTCGACGGCACGCTGATCGAATCGGACCGCCTCACCGGGGTGCGCGAGAACGGCAACGACCTGTGGTTCAGCCAGAAGCACAAGGCCTTCGGCGGCAACATCCAGTTCCTGTCCGCCCCGGACGGCACCCCACTGTGGGTCTCCGACGTCGAACCCGGCAGTGTCCCCGACATCACCGCCGCCCGCATCCACGCCCTGCCCGCCCTCTACAAGGCGGCCGCCACTGGCCTGCCGACCCTCGCGGACAAGGGCTACATCGGCGCGGGCATCGGCATCCGCATCCCCGTCCGACGTCCAAAGGGCAAGTCCGAACAGGCACTTCACGTCGACACCCGCATGTTCAACGCCCTGCTGCGGCACGTACGCGCCCTGGGCGAGCGCGCGGCCGCCGAGCTCAAACAGCGATGGCGAGCCCTGCAGCACGTCACGCTCAGCCCCAGCCGGATCGGCGACATCGCCCGAGCCGCCCTCGTCCTCAACGGAATCTGGAAGTGATCACCGCTGAGAAAACCTCACTCCTGAGGGGCGGCGGCCGCACCCCGCTGCTCACCACGACCCCTTCGACGAGGTCCTGATGACCCCTGGCCGAAGGGAGCACGCCGATCGCCGCCTGCCCCACCTCAGGCATCAACGAGCACCTCGACCCTCGCAGCAGCCGCTGCGCAACGCCACCTTCCCGCGGTCACCGCGACCCTCCACCAGCCCTGCCGCCGACCACGCCGCCGCGCAATGTCAACCGGCTTTCGAGGTGGAGACTACGGTGGCGGCGGCGAGCGCGCCGGCGGTTCCGGCGGCGACCAGGTCGGCGAGGTCGAAGCCGCCGTTGGCGCGCAGCAGCAGGTCGTCGCCGGAGACCAGCAGCACGTCGTCGTCCTGGCCTACCCAGTCGGCGGCATAGATCAGTGGCAGGGCGGTGCCGTAGCTGCCGCTGGTGCGGGGCTGCTCGATGACGGTGATGTCCCCCGGGAAGGTGGCAGCGGGCTTGTACTTGTCCTGCCACCCACGACCTTCGAAGTACATGCGCAGCTCGGGGTCGTCGGCGACGTAGTGTCGGATCTGGCGGGCGCCCTCACCGGGCGGGGCGACGATGGCGATCCGCTGGGCGCTGGCTGCGATGCAATCGGCCAGGGTGTAGTCCAGGACGGGCCGGTTGAGACCGGAGCATGCACTTGGTGATGGTCCTGGAGACAGGGAATAGGCGGCTGCCGGCGGCGGTGACGGCGGTCAAGGGCATGTTGATTCACCTCATATGTTGATCGGATGATCTTGTGGCATATGTGAATTGATGGTCATTCAGGTCTCCCCGGTAGGCTGGCGCCTGTCTGGCACCATCGCGCACCCCGGGCACGGCACAGCGCTGGCCGCCGGGCGGCGCGGCCGGTCAGCGGCGCCGGGTCCAGCACTAGGGATGGGTGACCAGCATGACCACTGCCACCGAGCAGGTGTCGGATTTCTACTGCCAGGAGGCCTTGACCGGGAACACCCCGGTCACGGTGATCGAGGAGACGGATGACGTGCTCGCTTTCGAGCACACCCGTCCGTCGTACCCGGTGCACATCGTGGTGGTGCCGAAGCCACACACGCCGTCGCTGGAGGACCTTGGCGAGGGTGGTGAGGAGCTGTTGTTGAAGGTGCTGCGGGTCGTGCGGTCGGTGGCCGCGAAAGTGCGCGAGGAGTACGGCGCGTGCTGCGTCGTCACCAACCTGGGCGAGTACCAGGAGAGCAAGCACCAGCACTGGCACGTGTTGTTCCGGGGCGAGCTGCCCGAGGGCCACGTCTGAGCAGCCCGCCTCGGGCGTTCAGCGCCGTCGACGCCGGCGCGGCCGGGCCAAAGGACGGGAGCTGTCCCGAGGAACGCTCGCCCGGCTTGCCGGATACGCCCACGAGGGCAGCGCGCGCACGGTCTACAAGGAGCTTAAGGACGAGCTCGGCCCGATCGTGGTCCGCTCCGGCGAGCACGCAACCGGGGAGCTTGCGGCTTCCGGCACCCGGTCGTAGCCGCCCGGGACCGGGGCTCATCCAAGCAATCGCGAGCGGCCGCACCGGTTGGCCCGCTCTACCAGCGGGTGAGAGGTTCTTCGAGGGCCCGGCGCAGCAGGGCGAGAGACTGATCGGTCCGGAACTACCCGCTGCTGGGCGCCTTGGCGCAGCAGCCCGCAGCGCTGCGCCAAGGTTCTGCACGGGTGTAGCACAGCGGCAGGGGGTGCTGGTGCACCGGCCGCCGAGTGTGGGGGGTCAGGGCGTTAGGTCGATGACCCGGACCGGCTGGCCCTTCCAGCGGGCGGGGTCGACGGTGGCGACGACCGCGCCGTCCGGGCGCTCCGGGGTTGGGGCGGCGGCGTAGCGGGTGTGGGCCTGGGCCCAGGTGGTGTCGCTAGCGATCGCCAGGGCGGCGGCGAGGTCGAGGTCGAGCACGGTGACCGCGGGGAGGGCGGCGAGGTGTTCGGCGGTGCCGGGACGTTCCCGGTCGGCTTCCACCAGAGCGCAGGCGGGGGCGTAGAGGTACCAGCCGGCTTCGGCGTGGGCGCGGTGGATGAGGCGGGAGGCGAGGATGTTACCGCGGCCGGCGGCGACCATGGCGGTGTCGTCGAGGACGACGTGCAGCGCGGTCACTGGCCGCTCGCCTGGGCCAGGCGGCGGTCGAGCTCGGCGTCCAGCTGCTGGGTGTGCGCGGTGTCGGGGTCGTAGCCGTTCCAGGCCTGGAGCTTCTGGCGGGCTTGTTCGGCGCGTTCGGCGCGCTCGGCGGGGGTGAGCAGGGTGTCGGCGAGGCGGGCCAGGTAGGCGCGCAGGGACAGGTGCTCGGCGGCGGCAACCTCGGCGAGGCGGTCGCGGGTCTCGGCGGGGATGCGCACGTTGGCGTCGGCCATGGGTGGTGCTCCTCTCGGTCCCCATCAGGATACGGGTACGTACCCGCATCCTCCAATGGGTACGTACCCGTACCCGCCATAGTCGGCTCTGGGCGGGACCGTCCGTCGAAGCCTGAAGCGGCGAGGAGTGCGGGTTGAAGGAGCGGGACGTTGCCTCGGCGGCGTTGTCGGATGCCGAGAGCACCGCGGCACTGGAGCGGGTCGCCCTTCCGGCCGGGATCCGGCGCGCGGGTCAATGTCACCGGCGACGGCGTGGTGCTGCACGACCTTCTTGGCGGGGCGCGCCCGCACGTCTTCACCGCCTTCGAGTGGGACTGCTTCCTCGATGGCGTGCGCAACCGGGAGCCGGGGCTCGCTGGCCTCTGAGTGCACCGGCCCGCGCGGGCCAAACAGCACAACTGCCCCCTGGCCCAGTGGCCAGGGGGCAGTTGCATACCAACTCGAGTCCCGCAGGGAGGTCTCTCAGAGGGCTGCCGGGGCACTCCGAGCAGGCGACGGCACATCGGACACCAGCTGGCACAGCGCCCGCCGATGATGGCCGACCACCGCGAAGGAGCCGGCCAGCAGCCCCGACGGCGTGTAGTGAGGCATCCCAATGATGCGCTCCAACGCCGGCAGGTAGTTCCAGCGCACCGCGGGGTGCGCCGAGTGCGCGTAGTGGAACAGGTCGCCATAGGGCAGCCAGGTACCGCGCGCAAGCAGCGCAAGGGCGGCACTCTGCGGGTACAGGCGCAGGCAGCGAGCCGCTTCCACCGCGGCGGGGCTGCCCGAGACGGGCTCGGCGTCGAACCAGCGGTGCTCGACGATCAGGGACATCCAGGCGAGCTGCGGGTAGATCAGCAGACGGGGCAGCGTGAAGGCGAATAGCACAGCGGGCCAGCCACCGACGAGGAACGCAGCGGTCGCGGCCGTGCCGAACGCGGGCAGGCGCCACCAGCTGGCGCTGGGCGCGAGGTTGGCGGCCAGAGAGCGGCAGGTGTCCGCGAGGCCGGCCGGGGTGAGCGGGAAGACGATACCCCGGGCGAACCGCCAGGTTCCGACGCCAGGCACCAAGCCGGCCTGCTCCAGGTCGGCCAGGTTGGGATCCACTCCGGCAACGGTCGCGTTCGGGTGGTGCTGGCGCACATGCCGCTCGCGCCTGACCGGTACCGGCACCAGACCCATCGGCACGTGAACGAGGGCCTCGGCCAGCACGGTACCCAGGCGCGGGGAGCGGGTGAGGACGCCGTGGACGGCGAAGTGGCTGACCTCCTGGAGGTGGCGGAACTTCACCGCCACCGCGAGCGCCGACACCGTCCATCCGACCGGGCCGCCGTGCGCGGCCACGGCCCACCAGCCGCCGATCTCCGCCCAGTGGCCGACCATCAGCAGCACCGGTGTGATGTCGTTTGCCCGGGCGCGCTGAAGCGCCACCAGGTCCCGGCGCGTGGTGACAGGCGCCTTGCCCCGCCGGGGACTGAACCACCAGCGGTCTACTTGGCGCACCGCAATAGCGGCGGCAATGATCGATAAGTACGTGAGCATGTTCCAACTCCCCCTCGGGCCCGGCTCCGCGCTCTGCGCGGCCCCGGGCCCAAGGGGTGCTGGGACGGCGACGTCAGAGCTGGTCCGGGCTGACTCCGGCTGCTTGCAGTGCCTTCAGATTGTCCTGGTACAGCAGGTCGAAAGCATCAATTTCGGCACCGTAGGCTTCCCCGACCACCATGTTCAGCGGGCCGTCGGCCAGCAGGGCGTCCGCGTCCGTCTCGACCCGGTAAACGATGGTGGCATTGCCTTCCAGGACCGGCTGCCATCCGCCGTCGCGCTCCTGCAGCCAGATGCGGGCAGGCCCGCCGGCGTTGCGCACCACGACCGGCTGGTCAGGGTCGGCCAGGTTCAGCTGGGACAGGACCGCACGAGAGGCCGAGTTTCCCGATCCGCACGAGGGGGTCAGACCTGCGCCCCGCTCGAAGGTGCGCACAAACGCCTCACCGTCACCGATCGGCAGGACGAAGGAGACGTTCGCCCCGATGGGGAACGCCTCCGGGGTGTCGGCGACGCGGGTACCGGTCGCAACCAGGTCGCTCTTGTCGTAAGCGTCGATGACGGAGACCAGGTGCGAGTTCGGCATCGCCACCGCGGACACCGGCAGCACTGCATGGAAGGCCGGCAGCACCTTGCCGATGAACGGCGAGGCAACCCCCGCAACGATCGCATCCGAGGGCAGGAAGTTCGCCGGCGGAAGCTCGACCGAAACTTGCCGCACGCCCTGCGGGGTGAAGTCCGCGCTGCGGATGGTGAAAGCGTACGGGCCGGTATTAACCACGTAACTGTCCGCGGCGTGGCGGTCCAGCAGCAGCCGACCAGCGCAGCGCATGCCATTGCCGCACAGCAGAGCCTGGGAACCGTCAGGGTTGAAGAACCAGGCGTCCGCGGTGCCGTCGCCGTGGTCGGCGACGAAGTAGACGCCGTCGGAGCCAAGGCCCACCTTGCGATCGCAGAGCTTCGTCACGGCCCGGGCGATGTCGGCGGAGGCGAAGTGGTCCTCCGGGGCGCCGTCGATCACGAAAATGTCGTTGCGCGACCCGTGGGTCTTGGCAATCGAAAGTGAGTGTGACATGGGCCGCTCTCCACCTCGCACCGGCCCTGCCGACCGGCTCATACAGTCATCCTACCGAGGCGTTGATCACCCCTGGCGGGGCGGCGGCCCTCAGAGCTTGTCGACGGCCTCGGTGGCCCGACCCTGCTCCCACGTTCCAGCGTCCAGCATCGGACGGGCGACAGACTCGTAAGACTGCAGCGCGAAGGGGGCAGCACCGGCGCCGTGCCCCCAGATCGACTCAAACCGACCGGCCCACCGGTCGACCTGCTTGAAGTACACCGAGGAGCGGCCGCGAGTGTAATCCGCGTCGCCCTGGTCCTCCTCGACGAGCACCGCAGCCCGCGAGACCACCACGAAGTCGATCGCCTGGTCCGCGCGCAGCCGGTCGCGAACCGCGATGCCGCAGGTAACGCCGAGGGAGCGGTGGTGGTCGATCAGCTGGAGCAGGGAGCGCGCATAGTCCTCGCGCACCAGGTCGTTCGCCCAGCAGATGAACAGGCGCTGGATCGTGCCGCCCGACTCGATCAGGCGACGGTTGACCGCCAGGTACTCCCGACGCTGCGTGAGCAGGTTCGGGTTGGTCGTCAGGTCAGCGGCCAGGACGCGCTTGGGCTCGGAGCCGGAGTCGATCAGAACCTGGAACAGCAGCACCGACAGGCGCGGCACCTCGGTGGCATACACCTGCAGGTGGCCGTCCGCGATCTCGCCGAAGTCGGCGATGAGTTCCTGCTCCAGCTGGCTGCGCACCAAGTCAAAGTAGCGGCCATCCGACATGTCCCGATTGTTGGCGCGCCGCAGGTGGATGTAGACCTGCCGCATCCAGACATGGTTCGCCACCAGCAGCAGGACCAGCACCGTCTCCACCACGACGACGGCCTTGAGGCTCACCGCGCTGCTGGCCCAGCCAATCACCGGTGTCGCCAGACCGACGACCCCGATCACCCCGTTCAGAACGGGTGACGACAACAGATCGGCGACCTGGGTCGTCATATCCCGGCGTGGTGCAGCAGTAGCCATGTATTCGACGTCCCCCTCGTGTAGCCCCTCGACCCCCACATGATCCCGGACCACAGCCCATGGGGACAAGGCCGTCACCCCTGACCTGCACAAAGCAGGCCACGACAACTAGCGCACAACTGAGGCCACGTGACAGGCCATCAGGATCAGCCCCTTTCGACGATCGCGGCATCGCTGTTGCGGAAAAAGGCTGCCCGGACCGGCTTGTGCAGGCATGATCATGCCAGGGGAAGAAGTGCATTGGACGTCGCCACCGGCCGCGTACTGTGGCTCGACGACGGGGTAGCAGCCCAGCCCTGCCGGGCGGCCTGGCCGAAGAACGCTGTGTGTGCCAGGCCTGCGGGGAACACTTGATCATCAAGGGGACCAAGGCCGGGATCGAAGGTGTCCACCCATCGGGGACAGGTCCCAAGGCCGGGTAGTTAAGGGCGCGCAGATCATCAACCCGTAGCTTCCGGGTTTGGGGCTCGTTGTTGTGCTATGGGGACTCCGAGTGAGCAACAAGTCGCGCTGGCAGCGA
>NZ_JBFBJY010000149.1:0-9320 GCF_040702125.1 Kitasatospora sp. NPDC085895
CTCAACGCGTACCACCCCACCCCGATCAGACCGCCCCACGGCCTGCGGGAAACACCCAGCTCAGCGGCCTGATCGGAATTTTGACACCCTTCAGGAGGCGCTGCAGTACACCGGGTCGTTCAAGTTCCGCGGCGCCTGCAACGCGCTCGCCGCTCTCGACCCGGCGCGCCGCCGCCGCGGCGTCATCGGGGCGTCTCCTGGCAACCACGACCAAGCCCTGGCCCTCGCCAGACAGCTGCTCGGCGCCCCGGTGACCGTGGTCGCCCCCCCCACGACGCCCCGGCAGAAACTCGGCGGTGCGCAGGCGTTTGGCGCCACTGCCGTCCTGAGCACATACGCAGCCAGGCCCGGGTACCCACCGGGCCTGGCCCGTCTGGCTCAGGCGCTGGCGCGGCGGGTGGCGCGCTTGGCCGGCGCCGCCTTCTTTGCCGCCGCGCCCGGCGCGGTCTGCTTCGCGGTGGTGGCGGTCTTCTTCGCGGGCGCCGTCGACTTCTTCGCCACCGCGGTGGCCTTCCGCGCCGTGGTCTTCTTCGCACCAGCTGGGGCGGTGGACTCGGCGGCGGCGCGCTTCGCCGTGGCCCGCGTGCGGGCGGGAGCGGGAGCGGCAGCGGTGGTCTTCCCCGCGGTGAGTGAGCCCTTGGGGGCCTTGGCAATGGCAGGCCCGGACTTGGGCAGTTTCTTCGCGCCGGAGACCAGGTCCTTGAAGCCCTGGTCCGGGCGGAAGCACGCCACGTTGGTCTTCTTGACCCGCACCCGCTCGCCGGTCTGCGGGTTGCGCGCCATGCGGCCGGCCCGCTCGACCTTCTCCAGCGTGCCGAAGCCGGTGACCTGCACCCGCTCCCCGGCCACCACGGCACGCACCATGGCGTCGAGGACCGCGTCCACGGCGTCCTCCGCGGCGGCGCGGCTGCCGAGCTACCCGGCCACCGCCTCGACGAGCTGCCCCGTTACCTTCTTCGTGGCCCCGCAACGGGGTTCCCGGCCCCCCGGCCCGGCATGACTGTGTGCCCCTTGTCGAGCATGATCGAAAAAGTGGTGTCACCGGGTTCGGAGGCGTTGGCAGACCGCTGATGAGGGGCTTGAGCGCCGATCCCGCACCGGGTGAGGCAGCCTCTCCGTAACGTGGATGCCGGCACGCCGATGCCACAGGCCGGGGAGCGAAGTCTGGGGTGGGTAGTTGACCAGCACCGACGGCATAGATCTCTATCTGGGCCTGGACGTCGGCAAGGGCGAGCACCACGCGTGCGCGCTCACCCGGCCGGCAAGAAGGTCTTCGACAAGGCACTGCCCAACAACGAGCCCAGGCTCCGTGAGCTGTTCACGAAACTGCAGGCCAAGCACGGGATAGTGCTCGTGGTGGTCGACCACTCGGCCGCCGTCGGCGCTCTGCCGCTGGCCGTGGCCCGCGACACCGGCTGCCGCATCGCCTATCTGCCCGGCCTGACCATGCGCCGGATCGCCGACCTCTATCCCGGCGAGGCGAAGACCGACGCCCGTGACGATGCCGAGGATCCAGGAGACGGTGGCGCTCAGCAGAGCGAATCCGATGAGGGCCTCCAGAGGTGCGACGATGCGCAGCCAACCGGTGGTCGGGGCGATGTCGCCGAGTCCGAGGGTGGTGAGGTTGACCAGAGAGACGTACAACGCGTCCACGAAGCCCGTGTGTTCGGCGGGGACAAGACCGGCGGCGTAGGTGAAGGAGCCGGACATGTGCGGCCAGTACACCAGTGCCCAGCCGGTGGTGACGGTCAGCGCCCAGAGGCCACGACGGTGGCCATGGCGAGCGGGGCCCGCCAGACCGGACCTGCGGCGTCGGTAGCTGAGTCGGGCGGCCGTCCGCCAGGCGAGCGTCATGACCAGTCTGCTGAGGCCGCCGTGCCGGGTGGTGTGGAACACATCCCGCAGGATGAGCAGCACCATGAGTGTTCCTGCGGATGCCGCCAGCCAGCCCATACGTCTCCTCTCGCCGTAGAGCCACGATCTCGCGGCCGGGCCGTCCGCGCCCGGCGCTGCCGGCCCTGCCGGTCGTGCCCGGCACGAATCCTGCCGGGACGATGAGAAAGCGCCCAAGGCTCCGGGGCCGTGCCCGCGCACGGGTCGAGTTCCGGGGCTCGGTGGAGCCGGAGGGGGAGCCGCGTGCGAACGGTACTTCTTTCACGTACCCGTCGGTCGGACGGTGTGCCGAACCGGCAGGGCCGAGGGGCCGAGGGTTGAGCAGATCGGGTGACAGGCGGGTCTGCTGACCTGGTGAGTCCTCAGGGGCCCCCGTTTGGTAGTCATATCAGCTGATTTATTTGGGGATGGTCGTGCACCGGACGGCGGAGATACCGCCGGTCCTGTGATGTGCGAGGAGCACCGATGTCAGCTCGGATCAACAGGGCGGCCTGCGCGGCCGCGGCAGCCGCGGCCGGGATACTCGTCGCGACGGCCACGCTCGCGGGCCCCGCGTACGCGGACGGCTCGTCCTCTCCCTTCACGGGCCGCACCGAGGGCGGCAGTCTCGTGGTCAAGAGCGGGGACATCGTCGCCTGCGAAGGCGTCGGCAAGGTCGTGGTGGCCATCACCGAGGGCGGCAAGATCCTCAGCACCGACGGCCCCGGCACGAAGTTCACCACGCCGGCCGGCGCCCAGTTCGAGACCCTGGCCGACAAGTCGGTGAAGGTGAGTTTTCAAGGGGCCCACGCGGTGGTCAGCTGCCCCGCGGACCAGGTTCCCACCACCACCGCCTTCGTGCCGAAGTCCTCACTGGCCGGCACCGGCGGTTCGGTGACCGGGGTGAACACCGCCGCCACCGCGGCCGGTGGCGCCCTGGTTGCGGTCGGACTGGCGGGCGGCGCCGTTGTGCTGCGCCGCCGTTCAGCCGGCAGCAGGGCGTGACGCGAAGGATCCGGCAACGGTCCGGCCGGCGTGCGCTGCCCGGTGGGGCGCCGTCGGCCGGTCGGACGGGGCGCGGGCGGCTCGGGACGCACGTCGCACTCGTCCTGGTGGTCGCCGTCGTCGGCAGTGGGGCCGGGCTGATCCGCGCCGGTACCCGGACCTCGGCTCCGCCGCGGCCGGCCGCGGCGGACACCTGGCCGAGCGCGTCGCCCGGCACGTCCCAGGACCCGGCCGCGGCCGTACCCGCGGCGGTCGGGATGGGGTTCTCGAAGCCCGTCCGCATCCGCATCCCGAGTATCGGCGTCGACGCGCCGGTCACCGAGGTCGAAGTGGACACGGCCGGGAACCTGCCGGCACCGTCGGCGGACGACCGGAACCTCGCCGGCTGGTACCGGCAGAGCGCGACCCCGGGCACCGTCGGGAACGCGGTCATTGACGGGCATGTGGACACGGCCAAGGGCCCGGCCGTCTTCTACGGTCTGGGCGCCTTGCACCGGAGCGACACCATCGACATCGTCCGGGCCGACCGGAGCACTGCAGAGTTCACCGTCGACGCCGTCGAGGTCTACCCGAAGGACGCCGTGCCCGGCGATCAGGTGTACGGCGACGCGGACCGGCCCCAACTACGCCTGATCACCTGCGGCGGCACCTACATCAAGAACGCCGGCTACCAGGGAAGCGTGGTCGTCTACGCCCACCTCAGCAGGGCGGTGCCGGCCTGACCGGCCGGGCCCATCCCTGGGTCTGACACGAAAATACAGTACTGCCCGATCCAAGATCTTCCGGACGGCAGTGAACGAAACCGCCTGGCCGGTCGCTGACCTTGCCATCACGGATCCGTCGATTCAGGTCCGCTACCGCCCGCGCCACGACTACGTGAAGGCCGTGCCCGAGCCTGACACGACATCAGCTCCGCCCCCGCCGGCGCCCGCCCCACCTCCGGTGGCACCACCGCCGCCGACCTGGGAGCAGCGGATCAGGATCCGGTGGGCCGAGCGCCATGCGCTGGGCAGGCTCCCGTACTGGCTGCTGACGCGCGCAAGCTGGGTGCTGGGCCTGTGCGCTGCCCTGTTCGTGTTGAACGCCTTCCTGCTGAACAGCGCGGCGAAGGCCTACGATGTGATGATCGGCATCACCTCGCCCGCTGACCTCGGGGTGGCCCCACACTGGTGTGCCTGGCTGCTGTCCATAGCCGGCTGGGGCGCGATCCCGGCGTTCGTCGGTGCCATGGTCGGCTACTTGGTGACCGATCAGGTCCAGACGCACCAGGCCGAGCCGCTGGAGGAGGTCCTGCGCCGACTGCGCGAGCTGGCCCAGCCCCCGACACCGCCACCGGGGGAAGGCGCGTGATCTCGCTGCACGACCTGCACAAACAGGGCGGTCAGGTAGAGGCCGCGGTCATGGCCTTCGGCGCCCTCCACTCGCGCACCGGCGCCGCCATCGCGGCGGAGCCGGACTGGGAGCACGCCGAACAGCACTGGAGAGAGCTGGTGACGTTCGTACTCAAACGCGCCACCCCGACATCGAAGAGCATCCCCATCCTGCAGTGGGCGGAGAACGCCGTGACTGACGTGCTGCTGTCGTTCCACACCGTGCCTGGCTGCCGGACGCACTCGCCGCCCGCGCCGCCGAGCTGAAACTCGGCGCGCTCGCGCTGACCGACCGCGACACGGTGGCCGGCGCGGTGCGCTTCGCGAAGGCCTGCGCCGTCTCCGGCGTTCGGCCGCTGTTCGGCTCCGACCTCGCGGTTCCGCTGCTCGACACTGCCGTGACCGGTCGAACGGGCCAGCCGGGGTCCGCCGCGGGGGAGCGGCGGCGGACCCCGGCCCGCGGCGGCGCGTTCGTCGACGAGTCCGCACCGCGGATCACCCTGCTCGCCCGGGACAAGGCCGGCTGGGCGAACCTGTGCGCGCTGATCACCGCCGGCTGGGCCGCCCGAGCCGAGCGCGGCGGCCAACCGGTCGTCCCGTGGGAGGCGATCCAGGAGCACGCCGAGGGCCTGACCGTGCTGCTCGGCCCCGGCTCCCAGCCGGTGCGGGCACTTGCCGCCAGCCGTTCGGACACCGCCACCAAGCTCCTCGCCCCGTGGCGCGAGGCGTTCGGGCCGCACCTGCGTCTGGAGGCCGTCCACCACCGCCGATCCGGTACCGCACCGGGTTCGCTGCGCCTCGCCGCCCGCACCGTCGGCCCGGCAGGAGCCGCAGGTGATGCCGCAGAATGCTCCGTACCTCCGGACCGGTCCGGAGCAGAGGTCGCAGGGGCCGATCTTCCAGGGCGGGCACCCCAGTCGTTCAGTCGCCATGATTCGTTCGTGCACGCCGATCCGCAGGCGAGGGACCGCCTCGATAGGACGCAGGATCTCCGGGACGTCGTCGAAGGTGTAGGCGAGGCTTGAGCCGCTTCGGCGCGGTCTGCGGTCGTTGACGGTCAGCGCCTCTTCGCCGTAGTGACAGGTGCGGTCGATGTCGTCATCGGTGAAGAACAGCTCTTCGTCCTTCGCGGGTTCGTCCTGTTTTTTGGCCGACGGCGGTGGGCCGACGACCTTCCACCACGCGTCGCGGTCTGCGGCGCTGACCCACATCCGGGCGCTCTTGCGCGCATCGTGCTGGGGGGAGGCGGATGGCGACCATCTCGCCCTCCGCGCTGGCCGCTACGAGCTGGTCGAGGACGGTGGGCGGCCGGGTGGGGACGCAGAGGGCGGGCAGGTGCCAGCCGAAGTGGAAGCCGCCGCAATAGGCGTTCTTCTCGTTCGGGCAGGTCCGCTGGCTGGTGACGATGCACTTCCACTGCTGGAAGTGGCGCACGACACCGCGGACGGCCATCTCCTGCGGCGTGTTGATCAGCGGCCAGGGGACATCGTCGACGCGGGCCTCGTCGCTCGGGAGTCAGGCGAGGACGGGGGCGGCCATCCAGATGTCCTCGCCGCACACGGCGAGCTGGACGGTGTTCCCCTGGCGGTCTGTCAGCGGTGGGGCGGAGGCCGTCGTGTCGGCTGCGGCGTGCGGCGGGAGCACCTGTGCCTGCGGCGAGGCATCGGCCGGCATGAAGCACCGACCGCTGGTGTCCGGCGTCACCGAGTAGAACAGGTCGGTGCTCACCGAGGCACCCGGCGGGACGGTGTGCCGCGGGGGCGTCTGCCGTCCGGGGACGGCGACCGCCTCTTCGGCCTTCCCGATGTGCACCCGGAACCACGGGTATCCGCCGAAGACGCACTGGCCGGGGCCGGTCTTGGTGGCGGTGAGCCGGGCCCGGGGTGGCTCGTCCGTATCCTTCGGGGCCTCGGCGACGACACGGAGCATCCAGCTCAGCTGCGCGGGTGCGCACTCGGGCACAACTTCCGCCCGCCCCGGCGATCTCGTCCTATCCGCGACCGCCACCGCCCCTTCCGACCGGTCGCAGCCGGCGATCGCCCCGGCTGTCGAGACGATCACGGCGGCCAGAACCGCTCCCCGCACACGCATGACGATACGCCGCTTGTTGCCAGGCAACGACAACCCCCCAACAGGCGCCTGACCATGGACATCTCATCGTCCCACCGAGCCCTACTTCCAGGCGGGGCAATGCACAAATCGCCCACCGAAGCGCAGCGCCCATACCGGGATGGCCTGGCCCCGCCGCATTGGCGGGGCCAGGCCATCCCGGTCCCTCACGCCGGTTACCGGCGCAGCGCCGCGGGGTCGATGTCGAGGGGGAACGGGTCGGTGAGCGCGGTGGTCTCGCCCGCCTGGACGAGGCGGTCGGCATAGGTGCCGCGTTCCAGGTGGCCGAGGTGGAGGTGCGGGGCGGGTTCGAGTTCGAGGCGCCAGTAGTGCGGGATGCCGGCCGCGGCGTACAGGGCGGACTTGAGCACCGTGTCGGCCATACGCGTGGAAGTTGCGGTGACCTCGATCGCGACCACGACGGCACCGGCGTCCAGCGCGCTGGTGGCTTCGGCGGCCGCGGCCGCGTCGGCAATGACCAGGTCCGGGATCAGCAGACCGTCGGGCACGAGCACGGGGACTGCGGGCAGCACCTCGAGCTGCGCAGCGCCGGCTTCTGCTGCCTGGGCGAGCCGGGCCGCGAGTGCGGACCGGGCGCGCTGGTGGGGGACGTCGGGGTTCGCGCTGACCAGCAGGGCTCCGCCCACCAACTCGATCCGGCAGGGGGCTTCGGGCAGTGCCAGGACGTCGTCGACGGTCCAGGGCCCGACGTGGCCGCTGAGCAGCACTGCCACCGATTCGTGCGTTGCTTTCCCGGTCACGGGGATTCGCCGGGTGGGGGCGTGAGCTGGCAGATCACAACGAGTTCCAGGCGGGGGACGACGTAGTAGGCGAGGAGGCCGCCGGCGACGTCGAGGTAGCGCATGGGCTCGCCGCTGCCCTGGTAGGAGGTGCCGTCGAGGTGGAGCGCTTCCGCAGCGCGGACGAGTTCGGCGGCCCGGAGTTCGACGGCAGTGAGGAAGTCGGTGGGGCAGCCGCCGGCGACCTGCTCCTGGTCCGGGAGGTACTCCCAGCTCCAGGTCACCCGGTCACCGCCGTGTAGGCGGCGCGGTAGAGCTTCGCGACCGTGGCGGCGTGCTCGCGGCACTCGGCGACCGTCGCGGCGTGGTTGGCCAGATAGTTCGCCCGGTGGTAGGCCTGCGCGGTGGCCGGCTGCCGTTCGATTTCCACCACCGCGGCCCAGTGCGCGACGAAGTTGCGGATCGGCTGGACGCTGCCTGTCTCGATGGCCTCGGCCATCGCCCGGGTCTGCCCGTCGACCATCTCCGGAAGGCGGTCCGCAGCAACCACCGCCAGCGCGGCCTTGAGCGCGGCGGGGTTCTGCTCGGGCCGGGGGATGAGCTCGATCCCATCGTGTACAGGCTGACTCATGGCGGCACTCCTCTCCTTCGGTGTGAGGGTACTCGGAATCGAGCGAACAGTCGGGGCCATCACGGAGCACCGTTGCAAGGTGCTGGCGGGCTGGTACGCAGTGGGGCGGCGTGGCCTCGAGCGACGGCGAGGGCAGCGCGGTGGCTCGCGCGGCGCTGGCGGGTGTGGGCTGCATTGGCCAATGTCTGCTCGTCCGTGCGGCGGCAGCCAGCGGCCGAGAATGGTGGCCATGTCGCAGCCATGCTCGATGACGGGGCCACCGTCAAGCGTTTCAAGCGCAAGGACGGCCGGGCCTGGCTGATGCCGCACAAGCCGGCGTACGAGCCCATTCCCGGCGAGGCCGGCGACCATCCTCGGGAAGGTTGTTGCGGTGCTCCGCCGCCTCTGAGAGGACGTTCTGCTCGAATGCGGGATAGTTCATGGATTGTGCCAGGTTATGACGGTTTCGTCCGTTGCTCGCTTGGCGAGGTTCGAGATCATCGCGAGGCGGATCATGCTCTCGGAGTGCTCGGGTTTGGTCTCGTAGTCGCGGGCCAGTCGGCGGTGCATCATGATCCAGCCGAAGGTTCGCTCGACCACCCACCTGCGGGGCACGACTGAGAAGCCCTTGACCTGGGGGTTTCGTGGGACGACGTCGACATCGATGCCGAGTTTCGCTCCGTGCTCGATCGCCTGGGTCTTGTAGCCGGTGTCGACCCAGGCCTTGGTGATCGTGGGGTGTGATGCGGCGAGCTGGGTCAGGAGCTGCTTGCCGGCATCGTTGTCCGAGACGCTCGCGGCGGTGACCATGACGAGTAGAAGCAGGCCGAGCGTGTCGACGACGATGCTGCGCTTGCGGCCGACGATCCTCTTGCCGGCATCGATGCCCTGAGTTTCGATTGGCACGCTGGGTGCGGTCTTGACGCTCTGGGCGTCGATCACGCAGGCGGTCGGTTCGGGATTCCGGCCTTCCTTCTCCCGCACCAGCCGGTGCAGTCGGATGCCGAGCTTCTCGATCGTGCCGTCCGCGGTCCAGGCGCTGAAGTGCGAGAACACGGTGGTGTGAGGTGGGAAGTCGTGTGGCAGGTAGCGCCAGGCGATCCCGGTGCGGTTCACATAGAGGATCGCATTCATGACCTCGCGGAGATCGGCAACCTTGCCACCGAGCCCCAGCGAGGTCTTCTGGCGTTCGGCCCGCCAAGCGGTCAGCACCGGCTCCATCAGGGCCCAGCGGGCATCGGAAAGGTCGCTCGGATAGGCTTTGCGCTTCGGCTGGATCGTCATAACTCCACTGCTACATAAGGGAGTTAGGTTCGACCATCACTCGTCCGAGTGAACCATTGCAGACTATTCGGGAGGTCTTCGAACCGGACAGGAGCTTTCGGGTTGAAACGGGACGAACGGCAGCGGCATCAGCCTTCGAGTGGTGGCGGCATTCCCGACAAAAGACTCATTAATGGAATCTTCGGGCGTGCGGCAAACCAGCTCAAACCGGCATATCAGCGACGCGAACATCCTCTGAGTGGGCATTTTGATGGCGATCATCCGGTATCTCACTTTCGCCCCTGCCATGATCTGTACCAGTCTGCGTCGAAGGTGAAGTATGCCCCCACG
>NZ_JBFBJY010000150.1:0-9218 GCF_040702125.1 Kitasatospora sp. NPDC085895
TGCGACAACACCCCACGAGCCCACTCCGACCTCATGGCTCATGATCATCCACGACGCCCCCCACACTCCCCGTCTATCGCGCACCAAGTTGTAAGCTCCTTGGCGCGTTGGGCGGCACCCTCGGTGACCACGGCGACCACCTCGCCGTCCGGGTGGTCCGGGTGGCTCACTCGGTGCTCTGCCGGGCCAGTAGGTCGGTGACAGCTTCGTCGATCGCGTCGACGGCGTCCAGGTCGGTGGCGAGCAGCACCCGGCCGCGGTAGGCGGCGGCGATCTCGGCGACCGTTACCAGGTCGACCACGGTACCAACCTCGGCCACCTCGTCGAGCCGGTCGACCAGCACCCGGCGCAGCAGCTGGGCGGCGAGCTCGGCGTCGAGGCGTTCGGCGTCGCCGGGGAAGCCGTGGCCGGCCCGCAATGCGGCCCGTAGCTCTTGCACAGTGTCCATCGACGGTAGTCCGAGGCGACCTGCGCTGTGTTCGGTGGGCCGGGCGCTCATTCCCACCATCCTCCATGTCGGCTCGGACCGGCGCGGGGCCGGTTCATGCACTGCTGACGGTACTCGTCCGGGTCGGCCCGAGGGACCGTACCTGGCAACCGGCTGCAGGATCGAGGCGCTGGCTTCGGTGACAGGGACGGGCCGGGTCAGCTCTTGCGAAGCGTTATCCCCAGTTCGACCATGGCCGGAGAAGCCGGTCCGCCTTGGGAGCGCTCGGTCTTGTCGCCCTTGATGGTGGGCGCGACGGTGCGCGGGTCAATGGCTTCGGAGGGGGCGCCGCTGGCGTAGAGACCGTCGGGCTGCTGGTCGCGGTCATGGGGGAGGAGCCAGAAGACGCGGCGGCGGAACGTGCCGGAGGCGCGGGAGGCGGGTGCGGCGGGGCCGAGGATGGCGTAGCCGACCATGCGGCCGTCGCGGTGGTAGGGGGGGCGGCCTTTGCGGGAGTTGAGGCGCTCGAGGGACTGGCGGACGTAGTCGAGCCGCTCGGGGTCTTCGAGCCAGCGGATCTCGATCTCGTGTGCGAGGTCGGCGGGGTCGATCAGGGCGCTCACGGCTGCGGCTCCTCGTCGGCCAAGAGGCCGATCCCGGGGTAGTACTTGCGGGAGTTGGACAGGACCATGTCTTTGGGGGATGTCATACCCAGTGTTTCGCGCACTCGTGCGGCGAAGGCGCGGGCGGTTACGGGGTTGGCTCCTTCTTCGCTGCACCAGCGTGTGTAGGCGCCATAGAGCTGGGCTTGTTCGGCGCGGAGTCCGTCGGCGATCTTGCAGGCTTCGCCAAGGAACCGTCCGACGCTGTCTTCGGTCTCGGCGTAGGCGCTCGTGGCGGTCTGGACGCGCTGGGGGCCGGCGAGGTCCTTCTCGCCGCTGAAGTAGCGGCGTGCACCGGTGATGAGCCAGGCGAGGATACCGGGGCCCTCTTCGGCGACCAGGACGCCGGCAAGGTTGTCGATCTTGCGGTCCTCGGCAACGACGCGTTCGAAGGGGATCATGCGCATGCGGCGCCAGAACGCAGGGCCGCCGGTGCCAACCTCAGGCCGATGGTTGCCCAACAGCCAGAGCTTGTGGGTGGGGGTGAAGCTGAAGAAGTCCTGCCGCATGCGGCGGGCCTTGATCTTGTCGCCGCCGGTGAGGAGTTTGACCCGGGCTTCGTCGAAGCGGTCGCCCGGCTTCAGCTCGGAGCACATGATGATGCGCCGGCCGTGGAGCTCGGCGAGATCGGTCGGGTGGCCGTCGAAGGCCTTCGCCATGAGGAAGCCGGGCGGGGCCGCGTCCGCGTAGTCGCCGAGGAGCTGAAGCATGGCATCGAGAAGAACGGACTTGCCATTCTTTCCGCTGCCGTAGAGGAACGGCATGATCTGCGCGCCGACGTCGCCGGAGATGGAGTAGCCGAGGCACAGGTGCAGGAAGTTGATCATTTCCTGGCCTTCGGCGTCGGTGCCGAAGGTGTCACCGAGGAAGCGGAACCAGCGGGGGGTGGGCATGGTCTGCGGGGCGACGGTGGTGGAGCGGGAGTGGCTCTGCTTCTTGGGGTCGGGCGGGGTGATGTGTCCGGTGCGCAGGTCGACGACGCCGCCGGGGGTACACAGGGCGTAGGGATCCGCGTCCAGGGTGGAGGCGTGCATGACCATGCCGGGAGCGGCCTTGGCCTGGTCGAGCATGGCGTTCATGCCGTTGGTGGACAGGGCCCGGCGGCGGTGCCTTGCGAGTTCGGTGTTGGTGTAGGTGCCGGTGGGGTCGTGGAGGCTGAGTTGTTCGGCGAGATCGCCGGCGGCCCACAGGACGGTGTCGGTCTCGTCGATCTGCCAGCGGTGGCCGGCCCAGCTGTACCAGCCGAGGCCGGGGACATAGCGGTAGTCGCCGCCGTAGAGGTGGACGAAGAGTTTGGCGTTGCCACGGTCGCTGAGGGAGTCGGGCAGGAGTCCTCTGGGGGTTGCCGTGGGGGCGGGGGCAGGTGCGTTCCCCGGTGTGGTCATGGTCGTGTGGCGGGATGCCGGGGAGGCGTGGGTTGGCTGCATCATTTCCAGGAGGCTGTCCTGGATCGGAGCGGGCGCGTTCCCCGGCTGGGCGGACAGGGGCGCGGCTTGCGCGGCGAGGATCTGCTGCGCTGCTGCCTGGGGGTCGAAGCCCCCGGCCCCGTAGTCAGTGGAGTTCATGCGCGTCCTTGAGGGTGAAGCGGGCGCCGGGCGCCTGCTTCGAGTCCGGTGCGGATGATCGATTCGCAGCGCCGGTCCTGGTGGGGGCGGGCTGTGGTGGCGGTTTCGCGCAGGAGGCTTTCGGCTTCGTGTGGGCGCAGGCGGCCTGCGGCGACGAGGCCGCCAGCAGTGAACGCGGCGCGGTTGAGTTTCTCGGTGAAGCCCATGCCTTCGGGGGCGGCTGCACAGGCCGCGACTTCGGCGAGCACGGTGTGAAGGGCTTTGGGCACGGACGTGGCGCCGCCGGCCGCGATGACGGCCTGGCGGGCCCGCGGGGGCGGCATAGTGGCGGCCGCGGTGGGGGAGTGGAGCTCTTCGGCGTGATGGGTGCGCAGGAGGTCCTGGGCGAGCCAGTTCGGCAGCGGCGCAGGGCTGCGGCTGGTGCCAAGCGCGATGTAGGTGCCGGCGGGAGTCGTGGTGCCGGGGGCGATGATGTATCCGCCGCGGGCTCGGATGTCGACCTGCCAGGCCAGGGCACGGTTCTTGCCGGACCCGGTGGACGAACGCAGCGGCAGGTGGGGATGGGCCCGGTACCAGATGTGCAGGCCTCCGGAGGGGGTGCGCACTCGGAGGGTGGCGGTGTCGTCGGCCGGGCTGGGGGCGCCGCGCAGGGCTGCGAGCAGGCCGAGAGTGTGGAAGCCGTTGGCCAGGCCGGTGAGGTCGACGTGGTCGTCGATCGGGATACCGGGCAGGAGGCGGTCCCGGGAGGGGACCGGTGCGGGGTGGGCATCCACGTCGATGACGACCAGACCGGCGGGGCCGCAGGCGATGCCGACGCCGAAACGCGGGTTCTTCGTCCACCAGGTGCGGATGAGCGCGGGGTCGGTGGTGGCCGCGAAGAAGCCATGGCACCAGCGGCCGGCGGTGAGGCAGGGGCAGCCCTCGGCTGTGTGTCCGGGGCTGGAGCATGCGGCGCAGTTGCCGGCAGGGAGCTTGCTGCCAGGAGTGAGGGGGTGGACGGGCCAGCCCTGCTCGGCGCACCAGAGTGCAATGGCTGCTGGAGCATGGGCACGCGAAGCGAGGGCGTCGCCAGGGCTCACCGCCACTCGGTCCCTCCCCACCCTGTCTTGCAGATCCTGTGCTGGCGCTCGGCTCGGTCTTCTGTCGCTGACGCATTCTTGCAGGTCAGCAGGCATCCAGCGACTGAAGCGACCCATTTTCCAATATGAAGTCACAGACTAGCGGAGGACCGGGGGCAGACACCGGCTTCTGGTGGTGCGGCAGCGACTGTGGGGATGGGGTGAGCGACTGGGCCGCTTGGGTCGCTGGGGTTGGGTCGCTGGGGTTGGCGCAGGTCAAAACACCTGTGACTGATCAGAAAGCGACTGAAGCGACTCAAGGTCGGTTATATGAACGCGTACGCGCGCACGCGAATGCCGTCATATACCGAAACCTCGGTCGCTTCAGTCGCTACCCGCCAGTTACATCCCTCTGACCTGCGCAAACGCAAGCGACTCAACCCCAGCGACCCAAGCGACCGAGTACTTCACTCCGGGCGGAATAGCCTCGTTGAGGCAGGCAGTGCCGTGGTTTTCCCGTTCGGTCGCTCCACTGGGCGTGTCGCCCCGATCGGAGCAGCGACTGTGTGGGGTGGGGGTAGCGGCCGGGTCGCTTCAGTAGCTACCGCCTGTCCGCACATTTCCGCAGGTCAGACCTGTTGGGGCGGGCTGATCAGCGACTGAAGCGACTCAAGGTCGGTTATATGAACGCGTACGCGCGCACGCGAATGCCGTCATATACCGAAACCTCAGTCGCTTCAGTCGCTACCCGCCAGTTACATCCCTCTGACCTGCGCAAACGCAAGCGACCCAACCCCGGCGACCCAAGCGACCGAGTCACTGGCAGCCTTCTCGCAGGCAGGAAGCGACTGAAGCCCCGATACCAGGACCTGGGTCGCTTCAGTCGCTGCTTCTCCGCGGCCAGTTTCCAGAACGCAGCACGGCGCCCGCCCCACTCGAACGTGAGGCGGGCGCCGAGAAGGTTGTTCAGAGCCGGCTGGTGTCGAGCTCGAGGTTGAACGGGGCGGGTAGCCAGACAGGGGTACCGAAGGGGTGAGGCCCGTCGGCGGCTGCGTAGCCGAGCCGGGTCGGCTCACTGAAGAGCGTGCACTCGCGGTTCTGCCGGTCCACCAGAAGGTACAGCGGCGCGCCGTACTGCCCGTAGCGGCGCCGCTTGGTGACTCGGTCGGTCTCCGCATTCGACGGGGAACTGACCTCGACGATCAGCAGGGTCTGGTCCGGCACCAACGGGCCTTCGGTCTTTATGGCAAGTTCGGAGGGCACCACTGCCAGGTCCGGGACATACCAGTTCTCACTGCCGGGGAGGTCGAGGTTGCCTGAGCCTGACACCAGGTCGAGCTCTTCCAAACGGGGGGTCAGCTGGCGCCGGACCACCTCGGCGGCAGACTCGTGGGCCCAGCTCGGCGACATGGGGGTGATGACTCCCTCGATGATTTCAGCGCGGTCGCCAGCCACCCGGCGCAGTGCGTACTTGAGAGCCCGCTCCGGGTCGGCCACGGTGCTGTAATCCTCGGGGTGCTGCGATGCTGTGCTCACAGGTTCTCCTTCCCGTCCTGATTCTCCTCCTTCCAACGAGACTTGGGTGCCATCCACAGAACGACACCCAAGTCACAGTCGGTCACCCTGCCGCCTCAGCCTTCTTGCCCTCTTCGGACCGCTTTGACGATCCAAACGCCAACCGTGATCAGTCCGCCGGCGGCCTCAGCGTGAACCGATCGGGGTCCACAAGCAGGTCGGTCCGTCGGAACGCTGTTTCGTAGGACGCTGTTCGTCGCGGCGATGGAACTTGGCGGCAGTACGGCGGACCCGCTCTCTGTAGGGATGCGGTTGCTCGGCCCGGCGTGGTCGGCAGCACGGGTCCAAGGGGTGTTTGCCGGGGCGGCCAAGTCTGAGGACTTCCTTTCCGGTGCCGGTGAAGGAGACCGCCGCGAAGGCGGTGAAGAGGCAGATCGCGATCAGGCTGGGGCGCGGGCACTGACCCGGTCTCCTCCTTGACATGATCGGCGCGTCCCGGGCCCAGCAGATGTACAGGCACGGCACCACGGCTTCGGCCCGTTCGCCGAAGCCGTGGTGCTGTGCGGGGCGAGGCAGGACAGAGAGGCGCGGCGGCGCGGTCCGCGGCCAGCGCCGCGATCCCGAAGGAGGCGCGTCACCAGTCGGAGGCCCAGCAGGACGTACTGGACAGCGGCAGCCAGGTGGAGACTGCGGCGGGCAACGGCGGTCGCTGCCGCGATCAGCAGGACAGCGGTCACCGTGACCGGCCGTGCCGTCATCGGCGAGCGAGTCAGGACCGAGCAGGCCCAGCATGTACCCGCGCCGACCTTGGCCAGCGCGGTCATGACGACCAGGGTCGCGAACTGGACGACCCAGCCGCCGGACAGCCAGCCAGCGAACGGCCCCGAGGCTCGGGCGGTCCACACGAAGGTAACGACCGATGGTTGCGCCGCCGAGCATTCCCGCCAGCGGTGCGTCGCAGGCCGGGGGCGCCGACCGGTCAGCCGTTAGAATCAGCAGCCGGGACGATCTCAGACCCGGTGGACCGCCTCGATCACGAAACCGCTCCGTGGCCGGGCGATCATCCGCCCGAGCGGGATGCTCAGGTCTTGGCTGGGAAGGGTGTAGTCCAGCAGGGCCAGGCGCTGGGAAAGGGCCTCGAGTAGCCCGATCACCACGGCCTCACCAGGGCAGCGGTGGCCGGTCGCAGGATCTCCTCCACCTTGAGGGATCAACTGGTCCACATCGCCGGGATGGCGGAGGAACCTTTCGGGCCGGAATTCGTAGGGGTCCTTCCACAGGTCGGGATCGTGGTTCTGCCCATACAGATCAAGCAGCACCATCGTTCCCTCGGGGATGGGTTCACCTTGGTAGAAAAGGTCGGTCGCGGCCGTGCCGCCTACGAACGGGGCGAACGGGTAGAAGCGGCGGATCTCCTGGACGAACGCCCGGGTGTACTGCGCGTCGCCCCCTGCAAGCTTCGTGCGGGTGTCCGGCCAGCGATGCAACGCGTGGGCGACAAACACCATGAACCAGCAGACAGCGACCGTTGGACGGATGATGTTCAGCACCTCGACCGCGGCCACACGAGAGGCCAGCAGGTCGCCGTCCAGGTCGCGGTGCAGCGCGACCCGCTCCACCACGCAGTCTGGCGGAAGGCCGGCCGTCCCGCTGCGCACCTGGTCGACGATTGCGGCAATCCACGTCTCCCGTCGGCGGCGGGCCAATCGCGCGCGCCAGTGCCTGGGCCCGGGGGTTGCGAAGCCGTCGACCATGGCGACCAGGTCTGCGGTGAGCGGCCCGGTCCCGTCATCGGGCAGCGGAAGCCCCGCCCACCGGCAGACACCCTCGGTGAGGATCTGTGCCACCGCGTCCAGCAGGACCACCCGGGGCCGGTCCGCCCAGGTCTCCACCGCCCCATCCCAGCTTCCCCGACGCTGTCGACCAGTGCCCGGACCCGGTCGGGGTCGGCGAGTAGCGAGAGAAACATGGCCTTGCGTAGCCGGTGGACCTGCCCGTCGAGGGAGTGGACCGCGCCATGGCCGAAGAGCGTGCTCTTCACCGGCTCGGGAAGTGCACCCGTCCGCTGGACGTGACGCTCGTCGTAGAAGAATCGGACGGCTTCCGGCCCGTGCAGGGCAGCGGTCGGCTTCCCCATCAGGCGCGCCCGCGCCACTGGGCCGGGCTTGCGGCGACGCAGGTCCGGAAGCCAGGCGTAGCCGTGCATGAGCAAGGAGAGGGAGCTGTCCCACCAAGGGGCCCGTCGTTGGTCCATGGACCTCGGCTGCCCCTGCCGAATCATCGGAAACAGATTCTGCCCGGACGGCCCACGGCCGAGGACCGCACGGGTCCACCATGATCGTCGCAACGGAAGAGCACGCTGCGCCGCGCCGGACGCGGTTCGCACCCGCGCGACGAGCGACCGCAATGCCCGCTTACGCCCCGGCCCGTGCCAGGACCCGCTCCGCTCTATGGCCGTCGTGCCTTGACCAACCTGGCGCCGCCGCAGCCGTGGGGTGGCGTGGCCGTCCGTGACGGCCGCCTAGTAGGGCTTGGTCAGGTTCGTATGGGTGTGGGTATGTCGCGGTGGCAGGTCGGGCAGCGGCCGGTCCAGGTGGCGAGGACCAACTGCAGCTCGCGGACGACCTGGTAGAGGCTCAGGCCGCTGCCGTTCCTTTTGGGGCCCGGGCCAGCCTTTGCAGGGTGCAGAAGGCGTGGGCGAGGGCGACGAGGGTGACGTGGTGGTGCCAGCCGGTGTAGGTGCGGCCTTCGAAGTGGGCCAGTCCCAGGGCCTGCTTCATCTCGCGGTAGTCGTGTTCGATGCGCCAGCGGAGCTTGGCCAGACGGACCAGGGTGGTCAGCGGGGTGTCGGCGGGCAGGTCGGAGAGCCAGAACTGCACCGGCTCGGGCGCTTTGGCCGGCCATTCGGCCAGCAGCCAACACTCGGGCAGCTCGACGCCGTCGGCGGCGTCGCGGATCTCGCGTCCGGCCGGGCGGATTCGCAGTGCGAGGAATCGCGAGTACATGCGCTTGAACCCGGTGCGGCCCTTGCCCGGACGGGTGCCCTCGCGCCAGGACACCGGCCTGGCCGCGGTCCGACCCGCGTCCATCACCAGGGCCTTCACGCTCTTCGCCGCCTCTGGATACCGGGCGACCGGCGGACGGCCCCTCCCGCTGTAGGGCGGGGTGACCGGTCGCGCGGAGCTGGGCTGGGCGCTGAGGGAGGTGGAGATCCCCACCATGTAGTTCAGTCCGCGCTCGTTCAGGCCCAGCCGGAACGCCGCCGCGTCGCCGTATCCGGCGTCCGCGACGACGAGCGGGACGTGCACGCCCCAGGAACGGGTCTCGTCGACCATGTCCAGGGCGAGCTGCCACTTCTCCACATGACCCAGGCCCACGGGGATCTGGCAGCGCTCGCGGCGGGCGACTTTCGCCGGCTCGGCCTTCTCGGAGGCCGGGTCCCAGGACTTGGGGAGGAACAGTCTCCAGTCGACGGCGGTGGAGGCGTGGTCGCAGGCCAGGTGCAGTGAGACCCCGACTTGGCAGTTGGTGACCTTGCCGGCGGTGCCGGTGTACTGCCTGGACACGCACGCGGAGGCATCGCCGTCCTTGAGAAAGCCGGTGTCATCGACGATCAACGCCGTCGGCTTCACCTCGCTCTGCATCCGCCACGCCAGCCGGGCCCGCACATGCGCCGGGTCCCACGGGCTTGAGGTCACGAAGTGCGCCAGCGCCTGCCGGTTGCCGTCCTCGCCCAGCCGGGCCGCCATCGGCTCCACCGACTTGCGCCCACCGTCCAGCAGCAGTCCGCGCAGATAGACCTGCCCCCAACGGCGCTGATCGTTGCGGGTGAACGCCTCGAACATCTCCGCCGCGAACGCCTCCAGATCCTCCCGGACCTCAGCCATCTCCCCAGGTGATGCCCCTATGGTTCGTCAAGCCGTTCGGGGTGCAGGCAGCGGTAGTGGCGAGGCGGACAGGCAGCGGTGGATCTCTCGGGCAACGTATCGCT
>NZ_JBFBJY010000151.1:0-9206 GCF_040702125.1 Kitasatospora sp. NPDC085895
TCTTGCGGGGGGCGCCCCGCGGGGGGGGGGGCCACCCGTCGGGTCCCCCGCGCCCCTCGGGACGTGTCCGCGCTCAGTGCAGGGACGGGAAGAGGTCCAGGAACGGCTGGGTGGAGACCGAGACGCCACGGCCGAAGGGATCGTCGAAGTCCCAGATCAGGAACAGCAGGAAGGCGATCAGCGCGCTGAAGGTGCCGGCCAGGATCAACTCCCGCGGGGAGCGCCGGATCTGCAGCGCGAACACCATGCCGACGGTGACCACCGCGCCCACGATCAGACCGAACCACACCACCCCGGGCATGGTCGGGCCGGTGCTCTGGCCACGGGTGTTGCGGGACTCGTCGGCCGCGGCGATCCGGTCCATGACCGGCTGGTAGACCTGCGCCTCCAGGTCCGACTGCGGGGTCCGAGAGGCGACGTCCTGGCGCAGCTTGGCGAGCAGTTCGGTGCCGCGCGGCGAGATCTCGCCGTTCTCCCGCATGTGGTCCCACTCGGTGTTCACCACGAAGGTCACGTAGGCGTCCACGTCGCCGCGGACCCGGGCCCGGAAGTCGGCCGGGTACACCTCGGCCCGGGCGCTCACCTCGTGCAGGGCCTGCGCCTCGTTCAGCACCTCGTCCTGGGCGGCGCTGCGGGCCTCCCAGACGCCGGCGATGGCGAGGCCGAGGACGATCGCGTAGACCACGCCGATCATCATGGTGATGTACTCGATGACGTCCGGGGTCTCGGACGGGTCGTCGTCCTCCCCGACCCGTCGCTGGCGCAGCACCACCACGGCGACGACGACCAGGACGGACGCCGCCATGGCGATCGCCAGGGCGAGCCACTCCGACATGACAACTCCTGTTCAGCACTGGACGGCCGACCGGCCGACGGCCGGTCGGGGGCGCGGGACCGACCGGTCAGGACCGGCTGCCGCGGGCGGCGGCCTTCCCGCGGACCTTGGCGGCCGCGGCGGCGAGCACCGCGGGGACGGTGACGATCATCATCGTGGTCACCGGCGAACTGCTGCGGTGCCGGGCGGGCGCGACGGCCGGCTGGGCCGGAGGCATCCGGACCTTCCGCGGGGCGGGGGCGGACGGGGCCGGCGGCGCGGGCTCCGGCCCCGGCGGTTCGGCGGCGGGCGCCGCGGCCGGGGGCGAGGGTACGGGCTCGGCCGGCAGCGGGGCGGGCGGGGGCGCCGCCGGCCGCGGGGTCTGCGGCACCGGCGCGGGCGTGGGGGTCGGCTCGGGCACCGGGGTCGGTGTCGGCGAGGGGGTGGGCGTGGGCGTCGGGGTGGGCGTGGGGGACGGCGTCGGGGTGGGGCACGGGTGCGGGGGCTTCGGGGGCTTGGGCGGCTTCGGAGGTTTGGGCGGCTTGGTGGGGTGCGGCGGATGGGTCGGGTGCGGCGGATGTGCGGGGTGCGTGGGGTGCACGGGGTGCGCCGGGTGGAGCACCGGATGCACCGGGTGCCCGGGGTGGGGCTGGCCGGGGTGGGCGGGCAGGGACGGCTGACCGGGGTGGTGGACGGCGGCCGTGACCGCGTCCATGTCCACGTCGATCGTGACGTCCGTCCAGACCTCCACCTCGATGTCGACCCCGCCGACGCCGGTCACCGAGACGGCGACCCGGGCGCAGGAGTCGACGTCCGTGTCGACCCCGGGGGCGGCGGACCGCCCGTACGCGGCACCGGTCAGCAGGGCGCAGGCGGCGGTCGCGCCCAGCACGGTGCCGGCCAGTCGGACGCCGCGGGCCTGCGGGGTGATCGGTCCCGGCATGGTGGATCTGGTGCCTTTCGTTCCGGCGACGGTGCGTCGGCGGTGGTTCGGTGACGATCGGAGGGCGAACACGAGGCGGTGCCGGGCACCCGAACGGGCTGCCCGACACCGTGTCAACTCGATCTTGTACGGCCGGGTTACGGCCGTCACCCGGTCAGCCGCGGCCACCCGCGATCTCGACGTTCTCCAGCACGCCGACCGCGTCCGGCACCAGGATCGCCGCCGAGTAGTAGGCGGTGACCAGGTAGGAGATGAGGGCCTTGTCGTCGATGCCCATGAAGCGCACGGACAGGCTCGGCTGGTACTCGTCCGGGATGCCGGTCTGGTGCAGGCCGATCACGCCCTGGTTGTCCTCGCCGGTGCGCATCACCAGGATCGAGCTGGTGTGCTCCTTGGTGATCGGGATCTTGTTGCAGGGCAGGATCGGCACCCCGCGCCAGGCCGGCACCTTCTGGCCGCCCAGGTCGACGTGGTCCGGGTACAGCCCGCGGGAGTTGAGCTCCCGGCCGATCGCGGCGATGGTCTTCGGGTGGGCGAGGAAGTACTCCGAGTCGCGGCGGCGGCTCAGCAGCTCGTCCAGGTCGTCCGGGGTGGGCGGACCGGAGTGGGTCTGGATCCGCTGGTCGAAGTCGGCGTTGTGCAGCAGGCCGAACTCCGGGTTGTTGACCAGCTCGTGCTCCTGCCGCTCGCGCAGCGCCTCGATGGTCAGCCGCAGCTGGTGCTCGATCTGGTTCATCGGCTGGTTGTAGAGGTCGGCGACCCGGGTGTGCACCTTGAGCACGGTCTGCGCGACGCTCAACTCGTACTCGCGGGGGCGCAGCTCGTAGTCCACGAAGGCGCCGGGCAGCTGGTGCTCGCCGTGGTGGCCGGCCGACATGGCGATCTCGGCCTCGCCGCGCTCGTTCTGCCGCTGCGCGGGCAGCGAGCGGAACTCGTGGATGTGCGCCTGCAACGCGGGGGAGCCGGCCAGCACGGCCTCGAACTCGGTGCGGGAGAGCGAGAGGACCGTTCCGGCGGTGAGGGACTTCGCGGTGTACTCCCAGACGGCGTCCGGGTCGAGCAGCGCGGACTCGCCGAAGCGGTCGCCGTCGCCGATCACGCCGAGCTCGGTGTCGTCGCCGTACCGGCCGCTGCCGACCCGGCTGACCTTGCCGTGCGCGATCAGGTGGATCCGGTCGGACGGGGTGTCGCGCTCGGCCAGCACCTCGCCCGGCCCGAAGTCCCGCTGGACGCAGCGGTCGGCCAGCACGGTGAGCACGTCGACGTCCTCGAAGCCGCGCAGCAGGGCGAGTTCGCCGAGCTCCCGGGGGATCACCCGGACCTGGGAGCCGGTCTTGACGAACTCGATCCGGCCGTCGCCGACCGTGTAGGTCAGTCGGCGGTTCACCCGGTAGGCGCCACCGGCGGTCTGCACCCAGGGCAGGACCCGCAGCAGCCAGCGGGAGGTGATCTCCTGCATCTGCGGGGCGGACTTGGTGGTCGTGGCGAGATTGCGCGCGGCAGCCGTGGTGAGGCTGGACTGCTGCTGCACCTGCGGTGCCTCCGGGCTCGCGTCCACGGACATCGGCAGGGTTCTCCTTCGTATGGTGCGCCGCCTCGCGCGGGCATGGCGGAGCGTCAGATCCTGTGTCGGGAAGGGAAGGCGGCGCCAGTCGTGTGCGGCGGACCGGCGCCCGGAACGGAACACTAGATCGTCACGCACCCTTGATCCGTCCGGCTGGCCGTCAGCCACCCCATCAGGTGAAAACACCCGCAGAAAGGATTGATCGGTGATCGACACGGCCGAACGGCCGCGGACAGAACCGGGCGCGCGGATCGGGTGCGGGGCGCGTTGCCGCGGCCGGACGACGCCGGACGCGCCGGGGCCCGCCGCCGGCTCCGCGAGCCGTCCGTCGGGCCCCTGCTGCCCCGCTGCCTGCTGCTCCTCCCCGTGCGGGATCAGGCCGTCCGCAGCTCCAGGGTGCAGCACTTGACGCTGCCGCCGGCCTTCAGCAGCTCCGACAGATCGAGACCGATCGGCTCGAAGCCGCGGTCGCGCAGCTGTTCGGCGAGCGCCGTCGCGTTCTGCGGCAGCACGACGTGCCGGCCGTCCGAGGTCGCGTTGAGGCCGAAGACGGCGGCGTCCTCGGCGGTGGCGAGCACCGCGTCCGGGAAGAGCCGCCGCAGCACCGCCCGGCTGCCCGGGGTGAACGCCTCCGGGTAGTAGGCGACCGTCCGCTCGTCCAGCACCGCGAGGGCGGTGTCCAGGTGGTAGAAGCGCGGGTCGACCAGGGTCAGCCCGATCACCGGGCGGCCGAAGAACTCCTGCGCCTCGGCGTGCGAGCGCGGGTCGCTGCGGAAGCCGGTGCCGGCCAGCAGCAGGTCCCCGCAGAGCAGGTAGTCGCCCTCGCCCTCGTTGACGAAGCCGGCGGTCGCCACCTCCGCCAGGCCCAGGCCGAGCAGCCGCTCGCGGTAGGCGGGGGCCTCGTCCGCCCGCTCACGGTCACGGAACCGTGCGACCAGCGCCCGACCGTCCAGCACCGTGGCGCCGTTGGCGGCGAAGACCATGTCCGGCAGGCCGGGCACCGGTTCGACCGTCTCCACGGTGTGCCCCAGGCCCAGGTACGTCCGACGGAGCTGCTCCCACTGGGCGACGGCGAGCGCGGTGTCGACGGGCTTGCCCGGGTCCATCCACGGGTTGATGGAGTAGACGACGTCGAAGTGGGTGGGACGGCACATGAGGTAGTGCCGGGGCTGGGCGAGGCGCATGGTGGTGACCCCCAGGACGTGGCGGCGGGCCGCCGGGTGTGCGGCCGCGCCGCGAACGCTACGCGGCGCTCGCCGAACGGCGAGTGAACCGGCGGCGGCAGTGCGGTGACATCCGGCCACCCGGGTAAACCTTTCTCCGCCGCCCGAAACCCGTCGGCGCCCCCGGCCGTTGGAGGGATGTTCGGCGGCTCGGGGGCCGCCGGTCACCGGCTGCGGGACCGCACCTGACAGCCTGTCGGAGGAACACGTACGGGGGGAACACACCACCATGTCCGGAACCACCATGTCCGGAACCACCATGCCCGGAAGCACCGCGCCCGGAGCCGCCGGGGCCGAGGACGCCGCCGAGGTCGTGATCGTCGGAGCGGGGCCGGCCGGGCTGGTCCTCGGCAACCTGCTGCTCGGCGCCGGGGTGCGGTGCACCGTCCTGGAGCGGCAGAGCCGCGCCCACGTCGAACAGCGCGCCCGGGCCGGGTTCCTGGCCGCCAACACCGTCCGGGTGCTCACCGAGAACGGCCTCGCCGAGGGCCTGCTGAAGGACGGCCGGCAGCACGACACCTGCGCCTTCCGCACCGACCGCGGCGAGTTCCACCTGACCTACGGCAGCCTCGGCCGCGGCGAGGCGCACACCGTCTACCCGCAGCAGCACCTCGTCCGGGACCTGGTCGCCGAGTTCCTCGCCCGCGGCGGCGACCTGCGCTTCGAGACCCCGGTGGTCGGCATCACCGGCCTCACCGGCGACCGCCCGGCGGTCACCGCGCAGTCCGCGGACGGCACCCTGCACCGGCTGTCCGCCCGGTTCGTCGCCGGCTGCGACGGCCGCCACGGCACCGCCCGCACCGCCGTCCCGGCCGGGGCCGTCCGCCGCTACCGCCGCGACCACGGCGTCACCTGGCTGGCCCTGCTCGCCGCCGCCCCGCAGAGCATGGGCCCCGTCGCCTACGCCGTCCACGAGGACGGCTTCGCCGGCCACATGGCCCGCACCCCCGACATCACCCGCTACTACCTGCAGGTGCCGAGAGGCGAGTCCCCGGACACCCGGCCGGACGCCCGGATCTGGGCCGACCTCGCCCACCGGATGCGCGCCGACCGGCACGGGCCGCTGCACGAGGGCCCGATCGTGGAACGCCGGACGGTCGAGATGACCTCCGACGTCCTCGACCCGATCCAGTACGGCCGGCTCTTCCTGGTCGGCGACGCGGCCGGCCTGATCAGCCCGGCCGCCGCCAAGGGCGCCAACCTCGCCGTCATGGAGGCGGAGATCCTCGCCCGGGGCCTGACGGCCGCGCTGCGCGGCGGCGACGAGCAGCCGCTCGCCCGCTACTCCGCCGACTGCCTGCCGCGGATATGGCGGGCGCAGGAGTTCTCGCACTGGATGATCAACCTGCTGCACGGCCCGGCCGGCAGCGACGACGACGCCGTCTTCCTGCGCGCCCTGCAGCAGGCCCGGCTGGAGAGCCTGCAGACCTCCCGCCGCCACCAGGACCACTTCGCCGAGAACTACGTCGGCATCTGACGGTCCGCCACCCCTCCTCGCATTTCCCGACCCGACCCGCTCCACGGGGGAGACAACCGCATGGGCAACCCGCCCGGCGCGGCACAGCCGCGCCTGCATCCGCACGACCTCGACCGCATCCGCCGGGCCGCCGCCTTCGTCGCGGCCAACGACACCGGCACCGTCCTCGCCGACCTGCTGCCCGGCCTCGCGCCCGCCGAACGGGACGCCGTCGCCGCGCACAGCCGATTCACCCACGCCGCCGTCCTGGTGTTCCCGCACTCGCTCGGCGACCTGCACGCCCTGCTCCGCGCGGAAGGGCTGGAGGCGGGCCCGATCGCCCCCAGCACCGTCGTCCGCGCACGGCTCGCCCGCCGCTACGGGCGCAGCGCCGACAGCCTGGAGGTCGGCATCCTGCGCGCCCCGGTGACCGCGGCCGACGGCAGCCCCTGCGAGATCGAGATCTTCGCGCTGGCCGTCCCGCCCGGCTCCGGCCTCGACACCCTCGCCGCCGGCGAGCGCGCCCACGACCACGAGGCGCACCTCGCGCTGGAGGTGACCACGCCGGACCCGGTCGTGCTCGCCGGGCTGCGCGCCACCCTGCTGGACCGCGGCCGCACCACCGCCGACGGCGGCGGGCACAACGCCCACGAGGACACCACCGTCCTCTACTTCCGCACCGGCGCGGAGTCGGGCCACCGGCGGCTGGAACTCAACACCTCCGGCCACCACGCGGGCGTCCTCGCCGCCCACGGCAGCACCGGCGACCGCCCTGCCGACCGGCTGCTGCACCTGATGACCGGCGCCTGGGCCACCCAGGCCGTCGCGGTCGCCGCCGAACTGAGGCTCGCCGACCACCTCGACACCGCCCCGCGGCCGACCACCGAGCGGCTCGCCGAACTCACCGGCACCCACCCCGACCGGCTGCGGCGGCTGCTGCGCTACCTCACCGAGCTCGGCGTGTTCGCCCCCGACGGCACCGGCTCGCACCGCCCCACCGAGCTCGGACGGCTGCTGCGCACCGACGCGGACCGGTCGCTGCACCCGCTCGCCCTGCTCTACGGCGGCCCCTTCTACCGCTCCTTCGGCGCCCTCGGGTACGCCGTCCGCACCGGCCGGGACGCCTTCGAGCACACCTACGGCGCCCACCACTTCGCCCACTTCGCGGCCGACCCGCAGCTCGCCGACCTGTTCGACCGGTCGATGGCCGCCAGCACCCAGATGTTCGACCCGATCGCCGAACTCGTCGACTTCGGCGCCGCCCGCGTCGTGGTCGACGTCGCCGGCGGCAACGGCGCGCTGATCTCCGGGGTGCTGTCCGCCCACCCGCACCTGGAGGGCGTGCTGCTGGAGCGGCCGCACGTGGTGGAGGCCGCCCGGGAGACGCTGACGAAGGCCGGCTGCGCCGACCGCTGCCGCCTGGTGGCCGGCGACTTCACCGAGGAGGTGCCCGCCGGAGGCGACGTCTACCTGCTCTCCCGGGTGCTGCACGACTGGGACGACCGGCAGTGCCTGGCGATCCTGCGCCGGCTCGCCGAGGCGGTGCCCGAGCACGCCGAACTCCTGGTGGTGGAACGGCTGCTGCCCGCCGAGGAGGACGCCGGCCCGTCCCTCGCGGTGCCCTGGGACGTCCACATGCTGTGCAACGTCGGCGGCCGCGAGCGCACCGCCGAGCACTACGGCCGGCTGTTCGCCGAGGCCGGCTTCGAGCTCACCGGCGTCGCCGAACTCCCGCTGGACGGCGCCCTGCTGGCCGCCCGCCGGACGCGCTGACGGCACCGGGCCCGGCACGACCGGGCGGGACGGCCGTCGGTGCGCCGTCCTGCCCGGCAGCGCCTCACCGCATCTGCACCTCCGTCCGGCGCACGGCCGAGCGGAGCACGAAGGCACCGCCGATCTCGATCAGGCCGAGCAGCAGCAGCCACAGCCCGAGCAGCCTGGCCAGCGCGACGGCGGACTCGACCGGGTAGGCGAGCACCACGATGCCCGCGATCACCCCGATCGCGCCCAGGAAGACCGCGAGCCCGCGGCCCGGCATCGACTTGCCGGAGATCGCCACGAACAGCGTCACGATCCCGGCCAGCAGCCAGTAGAGGCCGACCACGATCGCCAGGAAGCCGACGGTCTGCAGCTGGTGCCGCAGCACCAGCACACCGGCCACCACCGACAGCAGGGCGATCAGCACGTGCAGCACCCGGCCGCCGGTGCCGTCCTCGTGGGTGAAGGCGGTGACGAAGCGGACCGCCCCGGCCACCAGCAACTGCAGGCCGATGATGATCGCGACCACCCGGGTGGTCTCCTCGGGCCAGGCGAGCATCACGATGCCCGCCACCAGGGTCAGTACTCCGAAGGACAGCGGCCAGAGCCACGACCTGCCGAGCCCGGTCAGCAGGTCCTGCGGGTCCGTGGGGGCGGGACGGGAGGGTGCGGTCATGGTGTGCTCCCTCGTTCGGCGGAGCCGGCGCACGGGGCGCCCCGGAGCCCCCAGTCTCCCGCCGCCCCGGCCGGCGGAGATCACCCGCGCCGGGTGGTGCGGACGCCCCCCGCTCCGGGGACGGTTGATCCGGAGTACCCCGCCTGCCGCACCCCCCCGGGGCAGGCAGGCCGCCCGAGACGGGAGACGCACGGTGAACGACTACCCGCTGCTCAACATCTTCTGGACCATGCTGTGGTTCTTCCTCTGGATCCTCTGGTTCTTCCTGTTGTTCCGGATCTTCGGTGACCTCTTCCGTGACGACTCGGTCGGCGGCTGGGGCAAGGCCGGCTGGTGCATCTTCCTGATCCTGATCCCCTTCCTCGGCGTGTTCGTCTACCTGATCGCCCGCGGCCGGGGCATGGGCGAACGCGAGATGCGGATGCGGATGCAGGCCGAGCAGGACTTCCGCTCCTACGTCCAAGAGGCCGCGGCCGGCTCCGGCCCGGCACCGTCCAGCCACGTCGACGAACTCGCCAAGCTCGCCGCTCTGCAGAAGAGCGGCGCGATCACCGACGCGGAGTACCAGCAGGCCAAGGCGAAGGTCCTGGCCTGACCGCCCGGACCTGAAGGGACGCCGGACCGCCACTGCGGTCCGGCGCCCTCGTGCGCACCGTGCGCGCGGGGCGGGGGGCGGGGGCGGGCGGGCCCCCCCCCCCCCACCCCCGCCGGCGCGCCAACACCCCCCCCCCCCCCCCCCCCCCCCCCCCGGGCCCCCCCCCCCCAAAGGAAA
>NZ_JBFBJY010000152.1:0-9115 GCF_040702125.1 Kitasatospora sp. NPDC085895
AGACGGGCACGCCGGGTTCGGGAGGCGGCTCGGGGAAACCCACTGGTGGAGACACCAGCAGGGCGCCCCGAGTCGACCTCACCGACAGCGCGGTGTCTCTTGAGGCGGTTGATGCCGCATTCGACTGCATGACGCTCACGGTAGTCAGCCTTGTCGAACTTCGGCGGCCGGCCGCCGCGGGAGCCGAGCTTTGGGCGGTTGCGCGCCTGGTCGGCCTTGTCGGGGTGGTGCAGCGGATCCCGCGGCGGCGCAGGTAGGTGCGGTTCTTGCGGGAGGCGTAGGCCCGGTCCGCCCGCACGCGATCGGGGCGAACCCGTGGCCGACCCGGTCCGATGCGGGGTACGCGGACCTTCTCCAGCACGGCTTCGAACTGCGGCGAGTCCCCGCCCTGCCCCGCGGTCACCACGATCGACATGGGCTTCTGGCCCTGCTTCACTGCCAGGTGGAGCTTGGTGGTGAACCTGCCGCGCGATCTTCCCAGCCCATGGTCGCTGGCTCGGTGAAGATGCCGCCCGGTGGCTCCTTCTGCAGGTCGCCGTGCTTGCGGGCGCCGGCCGCATGCTGATGAGCGCGGCAGACCGTGGAGTCGACGCTCAGGTCCCATGTGATCGCCCCCTTCGCGTCGGCCAGGGACTGGAGCTGGGTGAGGATCCGCTGCCAGGTGCCGTTCCGTTGCCATCGGCGGAACAGGTCGTAGATTTGGCTCCAAGGTCCGTAGTCGACGGGGGCGTCTCGCCACGGAACACCGTCCGGACACGGAACCGCATGCCGTCGATCAACTGCCGCCGAGGCAGCGCGGTCTGCTGGGCTTCGGCGCCTTGGCCGAGTGGAATCAGCTGTATCTGCGTCGCCGTTGGGAGGGTGACGACGATCGGACGGTCTACCTTCTGGAGGTCGGTCCCAACGGTCGGCGGCTCCGCCAGGTCGAGCTCATCGAGGACGGGATGGCGTACCGGAGCACCCCGGAGGACTGGCCCTTCAACCCGCCGTGGGTTGATCGGTACGACCCGAGTGGGTGCCGTTCGTGATCGGCCCCGAGGAGTTTGAGGTGCAGTGGGTCAGGGCTGTCCACGATCCGAGCGGTCGGGATTAGGGGCTGCTTTCGGTGTGGCTGCCTGGCACAAGCCGTCGTTGGCTGCTGCCATGCACGAAGCTCGACCTGCTGAACGGCTGAAGGCGCACAGTTGCCCAGGAGGCAGCCGCGAGGCGCCTGACTTCCGTCGATGCAACGAATCGTTGGCCTTGAGGACGGCCGGTGCATCCGATCGGTTACCTGACCATTGTCTGACCTCTGGCCGTGCTGGTCCCCCGGCGGGCCTGTGTGAAGTCGCTGGTTCGGGCCCTCGGGGGCGGGTGTAAGGCGCACGAGGCTGCGGGCCGGCGCGTTCGTGCGGACCTATCTCTCTTTCTGTACTCGGCACAGGTGTCTGTAGCGGGGTGGAGACGTTGCGCGGCGTTCCGGTCTGCTGGTGCACAGGTCGGCACGCAAATCGGTGCCTCATGTGGTTGGTCGCGCGGGTTGCGCGGCCGCTGCGGCCCTGTTCCTGACCGGTCCTGGATCCTATTGATTCTCGTCATGAGGGTGAGGATCGGCGTCGGCGGAGCTGCATCAGGTGGTCTCCTGAGGGCTTGTTGGGTCACGGGCGTGTTCCCCTTCGGGCCTCGTGGGCGTGTTGCGGAGCGGGGGTGGGCGCTGTCCTGGATCGCTGGGCGCTCGGTCATGTTTGTTGTCCGTCCCGCGGCAGCGGGGATGCAGTGGAAGCGGTGCTTCTGCGCTGCGGGGCTCGGGGCATCGAGAGTTCGCGGACAGTTCATCCGCCGATGGCATCGCTCTGCGTGCCATGGCGCAGTGGCTCGCGGCGTCGGTATGCCGATTGTTTGAGACCCGGATCGACGTTGGTTCGTGGGTCTGATCACTGCTTCGCGGCTGCAGTGCGGCGGCTTGCAGACGTGCTTGGGGGAGGCTCGTGTCGCCGGGTTGGCCCGACCCACCGCGTTGAGCATCGCCCTCGAGCGCCGAATTTGCCGACTGCCTGCGGCCTGCCTGAGGCTGCCGGGTGTGCTGTGGAGCTGGGCCTGGGAATGGCTGAAACGGGTGGTGTTCGCGGAGTTCTGGACCAGCTCTCGCGGGCTGAACGGTCGCTGTTGCCTGCTTTGTGAAGGGCCTGTCCGTTGGTTTTCTGGACGATTGTACGGCGCCTGGAGGTGGTCGAGACGCGTGTGGATCTTGGCGGGAGCGATTGGCCAGCGTGGACGGCGCCGATCGGCTGGCGTTCGGCATTGTGGCTGTGAGCTGGTGTTGTATTGATACCTATATGGATCTAGGTATGGATGCGGAACCTGCCTGGAGGCCCCTGTTGAGCCCGGACGAGCCGACCTCGACCCCCTACCGATTGTAGGCATGTCGGTAGCTTTGCCAGTAGGCAGTGTTTCGGGTTCGGCGTCCCGCCGGAAGGCAGCTTTGTAGGGATGAATATAGCGAGACACATATGGCTGAAACTTTGTAGCCAAGTATGGAGCCCAGTAGTGAGATGAGGATTCATCTCAGCATGGATACAGGTATGCGTTTAGGTAGGTAAGTGAGTAATGAGACAGATATGTATTCTCGTAGTGGCACAGGTATGGAAGCTTGTAGTTAGGTAGACATCTCTGTAGGGATGTATGCATCGATCCATGTATGGATGGATGGATCTCGGTAGGCATCTTTGTATGGATGCAGGTCGGTGATGGCTTACCCGTGCATGGATCTCGCCATGGGTACATGCACTCGCTCCACCGCGCTTCTTCGTATGCCGGTGAGGGTCTACGTGAGCACTCATGCAGATATGTCTGTGTTCACCCTCGGACCTTTGCGCCTGTTCATGCTCTGACGTACGTCGTCACGGATCCGCCCGTGCCGGGACGTACCTGTTGATCCATGGACGTCGGGTTCTGTCTGCGCGCCCGTCCGCCTGTTCACGGTGCGGTCGATGCATGGATTTGATGGTGCTCGCACCTACGCAGAGGTCTGCGTCGGCACGGACGCATGTCTGCTTGCCGTCGCGGATGTGTGCATGCGGCTGTGCCAGGGCTGTTTGTCGTGCTTGTCTTCCCCTGCGTGGACGTGTCCGGTGCTCCTAATGACACGCGGGGGAGCAAACCCCTCCTCCGCCGTCGGACAGTCCTGCTACTGTCGTGTCGCGTCGTAGCACAATTTGACCGCCGATCGGCCTGGAGGTCTCACCTCACCGGCCTACTGATGGGCCAATTTGGCCTTATGTCCGATTTGGTGGCTGGGTTGAGTGGCAGGTATCTGCTGCGACGCGGCGGGATCAATGCAGATGAGCACGAGAGGCAAAGACTGTGGCGGACGATCAGCAGGCAGCCGAGGCGCTGTCGGGCGAGGAACAGGGCGGCGACCTGCTGGACCGGCCGATGACCGTGATCTCTATCGCGAGTCAGAAGGGCGGTATCGGGAAGACAGTTACGACTGTCAACGTGGCCGCCCGTCTCGCGATGGCGGGCTTCGACGTGGCGATCGTCGACCTCGACCCGCAGGCTCAGGCCGGCGAGGCCATAGGAGTCGAGCTGAAGGGGGAGCGGATCCTGCGTTCGCTGGGTCTGACGTTCCAGCACGCGCTGCAGGGCATTCCGATCCAGCGCCTGACGGACATCATGTTCGACCAGAGCCACATCCTGCACGAGTTCGACGGCGCGGGCAGCCTCTTCCTCATCGCCTCGGAGGAGAGCACGATGACCGCGGCCCAGAACGCGCTCATCACCCAGCCGTACACGACCACTCCGATCCTGCGCCGCATGCTCCTCGAGCACCTGCGCGGCGTCGTGGACTTCGTCATCATCGACACCCCGCCGTCGATGTCCTCCCTCAACGCGATCGCCTATGCGGCCTCGGACTACGTGATCACGGTCCTGAACCCGCAGCGGCAGACGGTCAAGGGCGCGCTGGTCATCAAGCCAACCGTCGAGAAGGTCGGCGAGCTGACCCTGGGGGAGTGCACCCCCCAGTTCCTCGGCGTACTGCTCAACGACTCGAACTCCGAGTCGAAGTGGACGGCACAGGACGTCTTCGTGATAAACGGCATGGTCAGCACGGGTCTCAAGCCGTTCAAGACCGACATCCGCAGCGACGTGCGGATCTCGGACTGTTTCGGGCCGGCGGGCCCCGTCGTCGTCCAGTTCCCGAACCACGCTCCGGGCAAGCGGTACACGGCCCTGGTCGAGGAGATCCTCCAGCGGATCGACACTCCGTCCGACGAGTGGGAGATCGCGAGCGCCGCCTCGCTCGAGGATGTCGATGCCTGAGAAGCCGAAGAAGAAGGTCGCCGGCCTCTCCACGACTCCTGCCGCGCGCCGCGCCGCCGCTGCAGCGCGCGCCCAGGCCGCCCGCCAGCAGCGTGGGGCGGACGTCTTCGGCGGCGACGTGGACGAGCTGGTCGAAAGGTCGTTCGTCGGCCAGGGGGTGCAGGCTGCGGCGTCCGAGGGCGTGCACCACCCGGGAACCTCGCCGGCGACCGTTACGGCCGCACCGGTGCCCCCGACGGTACCGGCGCAGCCCGCGGTGGCCGGCCAGGCCGCACCTGCGGCGCCGCAGGACGTGCCGGCTGCCCCGGCCGCCGTTCCCGCTTCGGAGAACCCGTGGCTTGCGCCGCGGGCCGTGCCGGCTGAGGAGGCTCAGCCGGCATCTCAGCCGGTCTCCGTGTCCGAGTTGGTGCCTGAGCCCGCCCGTCCCGTCGTCGAGGGCGCAGTTGCCGCCCCGACGGTCGCGTCGGCGGATGTGGCGTCGGCGGTGTCCGCCGTTGTCGCTCCGTCCGAGTCGCCTGTGGCCGCTGAGGGTTCTGCAGCCGCTCCCGTGGTGCAGCAGGTGCTCCCCGCACCCGAGCCCGAGGCAGCCCCGTCTCCCGTCACGGTCGAGCCGCCGGAAGCGGAGTCCCGGCCGGGCAGTCCGGCAGCAGACGCTACCTCCGTGGCCGATGCCGCCAGCACCGCGGACGACGAGTCCGGCGACGGCGTTGTAGCGGACTCGGCCCCCGTCGGCAAACGGTCGGTCGCGGGAAGCGCCGCGCCGGTTGTGCAGGAGTCGGCTGCGGCTTCGGCGGTCTCGGTCCCCGGGGGTGCTGCGCGGGCGCAGCGTAGGTCGTCCGGTCGTCGTGCCGCTTCCGGGGTTGCGCGGCAGGCGGTGCTCACGTCGTGGACGGAGAGCACGATGGATCTGAAGCTGGGCAAGAACCAGTGGCGAACGTTGCCGTTCCGGTTCGCCCCGGACCTGGTGGCGTCGTTGTCGGCCCGTGTCGGGCAGGACCGGGAGGCGAGTGGTCGGCAGTTGACCATCGCCCAGTATGTGGATGCTGCGATGCGTCTCTACCTTCCGGCGGACACTGATGCGCAGTTGGCGTTGGCTGAGGGGTTCTTCATTCGTCGTGAGGGTGATGTTCCGGCCGGCCGTCAGGCGAGCCATCGTGTGAGTCCGGCTGTGTACGAGGTGGCGTCGAAGCTGCCGAATGATCTGCGGATGGTGGGCCGTGCTCGGACGGGCGTGCACGTCTATTCCGCTGCGTTGGATCTGTTCCTGACGGCGCTTGCCGATGAGGGTCCGCTCGCCTGATTCTCCTGTCGTAGGGCATGTGTGAGGGCCCCAACCCAAAAGGGTTGGGGCCCTCACACATGCCCTGAGCAGTGGTTGTAGAGATCTGTGTAGGTGCATCGGTCTGGTGGCAGGTCTGTTGACCGGTAGGTCTGTAGGGATTCAGGAAGCTTTTGGCGTAGGGATCTCCGTAGGGATGCAGGTAGTGGCGTGTGGACGGATTGATGCACGCCGGTAGGGATGCAGGTAGGCACGGATGGAGCCATCCCAGTAGAGATTGATGCGTCGTAACAGATAGCTAGGCTCGCAAATGCTGAAATTACGGGCATTCAGCGGGCAGGGCGCCACGCCGAGATGATGCGACGTGACAACCTGATGGATGTGTTTGCGATAGGCTCGCCCCACATTCCCCATAGGTCGCAACCATCAGGAAAGTCGAGGTCGTCTTGGCCAGACGCATCACACCCGCAGCTCTGGCGAAGGCAGCTGACCTCAACCGCATTTGGGTCAACAAGGCGGTCGAGCGCGGCTTCGTCAACACCGACGCACTCGACGGCGAGGACGTCATCGTGCTGCGGGTCTTCGCCCTCGCCGACCAGATCGTCTGGCCCGGAGAACGGCGCTCCCGCAGCGCCCCCCGCGACGTCGCCATCTGGCAGAGCGTCGTCGTCGGCGCCACCCGTGACGCACTCACCGACCCCGGGCTCGGACCCGACACCCTGCTCTGGCTCATGCCCAACGACGTCCGCACCAGCCGCACCATGGCCGAGGCCCTCGTCATCCTCACCGAGATCGGCCCCCTCTGCGCCGTCCGCATCCCGATCGGCGCCTGGGTCAACGAACTCCCCGAGGGCTTCGAACTACCCACAATCCCCACCCCGCCGAATGCCGGCAGGCCCTGACAGGCCCGAACCCGGCCACCTGACCGAACCGAGGTGATGCCCTCCACAACCGAATAGACCGCACGCGTGGCCTCCGCAGAGGACACGCGTCGATGTCGTTTTGTCTCGCTTCGGCCCGCTCTAAGCGCCGCGGCTCGATGACATACACCCTCCTTGCTTCCTGGAGCCCGCCATCACGCATGCCCAGGCAGACGGCACCGTGCTGCCCAAAACCAGTAACCCCGACCACACACCAACGCTCCACACCACCACAGTCCGACACCCGCGGCGCGGAGACCATGCGCTCATCACCGACCGCACCCTCCACGACTCGGCCACCACCCAGTCGCGTGCCATCACCTCACCCGACGACTTCCTCAACGCCGTCCGCTGGGCACTGCGCGCCGGCCTGCACCCGAGGGCCAACGCCACCACGCTGCGTGTCGCCGAAGCCCTCGCAGCCAAGGCGAACCGTCACGGTCACCTCGGGTACGGCCGCAACTCCCTCGCCGAAGCCCTTGGCGTGTCCGTTGCCTGCGTGGCGGTCCACACACGGGTCCTGCGGGAAGTGGGCCTTCTGGCATGGGTGGAGCACGGCTCGAAGGCCAACGTCCTGCGCACGCGGGCTCCCGAGCAGCAGCCGACCACGTACAAGGCAACCGGCACGATCTTTGCCCTCGTGGTCCCGCCTGCCTACGACCAGGAGCACGGCCGCCGTCTCTCCGGCTCCGGCTACCGGGCACGGTTGGTGGCCGTCACCGACCGCGGCCGCCGGCACGAGGTCCGCATGGCCAGGGCGGCGGCCCGTCGGCAGGCGACACGCCCGGGCGCGGGGCGAAGGACACCCCCTTCCTGTGGTGGTTTGGCTTTGAAGAGAGAAGTTAAGGCAGAAGAGAAGTTCAACTACACGCGCGTACGCGCGCGCGAAACCCGATCCCAGCCCACCGAACAGCACCAGCGCCTCACACCGGGCCTCACACGGGACTTCATCCGGGCCGCCCAAGAGCTCCAGAGCGAGGTTGCGTGGCTCGTCGGAGTCTGCCCTCGGCGTCTGGCCTATCTCCTGCGCAGCCGGCTGCTGGCCGGCACCACCATGTCTGCTCTCGCGCGGGAACTCCGGACTGCCACAGGCCAGTTCGTTCGCCGACCACTTGCATACCTCGCCGACTACCTCCAGCGGCATCCCGCGCCGCGTGAGGACGGGGCAGAGCGCGCTGATGCGCCGTCCGAGTGGATCCAGGTGCCGACACAGGTTGCCCACCCGTCACCGATCCCGCTGCTGCCCCTCGTCAGCCGCCGGTTCCTGGGCTCCGGTGACGAGGCCCCGGCAAGCCTGCGCGACGATCCGACCCTGAAGCAGGCGTGGGAGGAGCGTCAGGTAGCCCTCGCCGTGCAGCGGACGCTCGCCTACTGGCACGAGCAAGATGCCAGCCGCGGCCACCATTGGGACACGGGCGCGAACGACTACTCGTTCGCGCCCTCACGCACCCGGGACATGGAGTGGATCCCTGTCTACCAGTGAGCGGTCCACGCCCGGAGTGTGCCGTTCGGCGGGACCCGCCGATAACCAGCGGACTGAGTGGCCACGCAGGTGCCCGTCGGATTAGGTTCTGTCCGGCGGCGGATCTTGACAGGCCCGTAATGCATGGACGCGCGCTTCGTGTTTGTCGGTCTGATCCGACAAACACCGGGGGAAGAGGCCTCAGTACGCTGGGACGGTGCTGCTTCCCACCGTCCCGCGCGCCCGCCTGAGGTCCGTCGGCCGACCGGCTGTCGACACCCCGTTCGGCCAGTTGACCTTCGACACGGCCATCGGTGACACTCCCCTTTCGCCGCGGCCCGATGAGCTTTTCGAGCTGCCGGGCAGCCGCACGATCGCCCGCTGGACCCATCCCTCGGCCCACGTCGAGCTGTTGCTGACCCCGTTCGATCCCGAGCTCGACCCCGAAACCTGGGGGCCGCTGACCGACTGCCACGCGGGGGTCTGGCGGATCGACGCCCTTGCGCGGCTCGAACGGGTGAGGTTCTCGGCGGGGCTGCCGGCGCGGCTTCCGGAGGATGCCGACGCGGGGTGGGACGGGGGACAGGCGCTGGCTGCGATCACGGTGGAGGACGAGAAGACCCGGCTCACCATCGGCGGTAAGGACGAGGAGGCAATCTGCTGGGCGGCGCACGCGGGCGAGGTACCCGGGCGATGGGCAACGCTGATCGACAAGGTGTACAACCGATCCATCAGCACCTGGGGCGTGGACTTCGGCAACTACCACGGCATGTCCTGGACGCTGCCCCCGCTGGAGGCCGGCGACCACTGCGAACTCCCGGTAGTGGCCGCCTGGGCTCCCTCCGCAGACGAAAGCGCGAACACCTGGTACGCCGTCACGGTGTCGCCGACAGTGCTTCTGCGCCAGGTCACTGCCGCCGCGCCCCCGCGAACCTTCCCGGGCACCGCCTGACAGCTCTCGGCCGGCCGGCCGGGGCGTTCAGGGCCGGTCCCCCACCGGGTGACCCGAGCCCACCGGAGTGGCGGTGCCACCGTGTTCAATGCACCCATGCACGAGCTCGCACGCCGCCTCCCCGACATCGCCACCGTCCGTGACCGGTGCCGGGCGATGGCCGTTCTCGACGCCGTACTCAGCCCGGAGTGGGAGTCGCG
>NZ_JBFBJY010000153.1:0-8967 GCF_040702125.1 Kitasatospora sp. NPDC085895
CGCCTACGCCTGCACCCTGGCGGGCACGCTCTTCGCCCGGATCGGCGTGGAGCTCGGCCCGGAGCACCTCTTCGGCTTCCCCACCTGGGTGGGCCGTCCGGTAGAGCAGTTCGGGCAGCCGGGGGGCGGTGCCGGGGGCGACGAAGAACAGCAGCCGGCCGGCGGGGGAGGCGATCACCGGCCCGACCTGGGTGCCCATCCGCTCCAACCGGACGAGCGCCTGCAGACCGGGCTGCTCCGGCACGTCCAGCACGTCGAAGTGCAGACCGGCCGGCAGCAGCACCGGCGCGTCCGCGGCCAGCAGCGCGCGCAGTTCGTCCGCGGGGGTGCCGGGCGCGGCCTTCGGGCCGGGCACCGCGTGCAGGCCGGGGGCGGCGCAGTGCGCGGCGGCGCAGTCGCAGACCCCGGGGGAGCGGTGGTGGGCGCGGGCCGCCCCCGCGACGACCGTCCAGCCGAGGCGGGAGGTGTACTCGCCGGCCGCCCGGAGGGTGGTGGCCCTGGTGCGCCGCAGGGTGCCGCGCGGCGCCAGCCGCAGGTGCCGCAGCCGGAGTTCGCCGAACAGGTTGTCCATGCCTCCCCCAACAGGTTCTGGATGCCGGTGGTTACGGGATTGTGACGGTGCGTCGGACGGGCCGCGCGGTGCGGGTGGTGCACCGGAGGCGCGCGCCCGTGGATGCGCTCCGATTCGTGCGGCGCGTTCCAGCAGCCGGCGGGCCCCGGAGCTGCGCAGACCGGGAGGTCGCAGTCGCACGAGGGTTCCTCCGTCGTCTGGGGTGCCGTCAAAACCGGTAGCATCAGCGGAAGTTGATCCGCCCCCAGGGCGGGAGCCCATCCGTCGGGCATGTGCCGGGGTCACTGCGAACCGGCTACCAGTGAAGCGCGACGCGGCCACTCTTTGTTCACTCTCAGGGGTGGCGAAAGGTGGCGTTTCCTCGGCGGTGCTCCCCCGGATGGCGGAAATCACGTTACGTTCGGCACACGGAGCACAGCGGACCGTCCACAGTACGGGGGTCCGCCTCCTCGGCAGTCGAGCAGGCACGGTACGTCGAGCAAGCGCCCGGACCCTCGGGCACCACGAGCGGGCCCCGAGGCGGGGCCGGGCGGGATGGGGACGTTCCCATGGGAGAGAAGCAACCGAACGAGAAGCTGACGTCGTGGTTCGCCCGAAGCGGCTGGTCCAAGGGCGAGTTGGCGCGTCAGGTCAACCGTCGGGCCCGCCAGATCGGCGCCCACCACGTCAGCACCGACACCTCCCGGGTGCGCCGCTGGCTCGACGGCGAACAACCCCGCGAGCCCATCCCGAAGATCATGTCCGAGCTGTTCTCCGAGCGCTTCGGCTCGGTGGTCTCCGTCGAGGACCTCGGCCTGCGCGCCGCCGTCCCCGTCTCGACCGTCGGCGGCGGCGTCGACCTGCCCTGGAGCGGCGACCAGACCGTCCAGCTGATCAGCGAGTACTCGCGCAGCGACCTGATGCTCAACCGCCGCGGCTTCCTCGGCACCTCGCTCGCCCTGACCGCCGGCGCCGCCCTGATCGAGCCGATGCAGCGCTGGCTCACCCCCGGCCCCGGCGGCGCGCCGACCCCGATCCTCACCGCCGCCAACGGCGGCGAGCCCTACACCGGCCGGCTCTCCGAGCCCGAGATCCAACTGCTCGAGCAGACCACGGTGATGTTCCGCCAGTGGGACGCGCAGAACGGCGGCGGCCTGCGCCGCAAGGCCGTGGTCGGCCAGCTCCACGAGGTCACCGACCTCCTCCAGGAGTCCTATCCCGAGCCCACCACCAAGCGCCTCTTCCGCCTGACGGCCGAACTCGCCCACCTGGCCGGCTGGATGTCCTACGACGTCGGCATGCACCCCAGCGCCCAGAAGTACTACGTCCTGGCCCTCCACGCCGCCAAGGAAGCGGGGGACCGCCCGTTCGGCGCCCTCATCCTGACCGACATGAGCCGCCAGATGATCCACCTCAACCGCGGCGAGGACGCCCTGGAGCTCATCCACCTCGCCCAGTACGGCAGCCGCGACACCGCCACCCCCCGCCAGCAGGCGCTGCTGTACGCGATGGAGGCCCGCGCCTACGCCACCATCGGCGAGGTCAACCGCTGCGCCCGGGCCGCCCGCCTGGCCGAGGACACCTTCAGCGACTGCCGCACCGGCGACGCCGACCCGAACTGGCTCACCTTCTTCTCCGAGGCCGAGCTCAACGCCGAGAACGCGCACTCCTTCCGCGACCTGGCGTACCACTCCAGCCGCAGCCAGCTGTACGCCTCGATGTCCGCGCCGGTGATGGAGCGCGCCGTCGACCTGTTCCGCCAGGACGGCGACCACGTCCGCAGCTACGCCTTCAACCTGATCGGCATGGCCAGCGTCCACCTGCTGCAGAACGAGCCCGAGCAGGCCGCGGTGATGGCCGAGCAGGCCGTCGACATCGCCACCAAGGTCCGCTCCGAGCGGCTGAACACCCGCGTCCGCAAGACCACCGAGGCCGCCAACCGCCAGTACAAGGGCGTGCCCGAGGTCTCCCGGCTCGCCGAGCGGGTCGTGCAGGACATCCCGGAGTTCGCCTCGGCGGTCTGACCGCCACCCGCGAGGGGCCGGATTCCGGCCACTCGCCCCCCCAACCCCGACCGTGGGGGTCCGTGCGGCCTCGTATCCGTACGGGCTCCCCCGCCCTTCGGCCCGCGGGCCCCCACGGTCGGTGAACCACCCCGTACCCGCTGTACCGAGCGGCGGAACGGTAACGCAAGATCTGTCATGGCACGGCCGTGGTTCACGCGCTCGTAACGCTCCCGTCGGTTGCGTCACGGCGGCGAAACACCGAGCCGCATCGGCCGAAATCAGCCTTCGGCACTCTCCTTCACATCGCCGACACCCCGGGTGGCACGGGACAGGGATCCCGGGCGTGGAGCGGCTTCCATTCACGAGGAGACGCCGATGCCGGACGGCTTCAGCGCGGGCGATACCGCCTTTGTGTTCATCTGTGCGGCCCTGGTCATGTTGATGACACCGGGTCTGGCCTTCTTCTACGGAGGCATGGTCAGGGTAAAGAGCACCCTCAACATGCTGGTCATGAGCTTCATCACGCTCGCGATCGTCAGCGTCCTGTGGGTCCTCTACGGCTACAGCCTCGCCTTCGGGCCGGACGCCGGCGCCGGCCTCATCGGCAACCTGGACTTCCTGGGCTTCCGCGGCATCGGGATGAACGACCTCAGCGGCACCATCCCGGTCACCGGGTTCGCCGCCTTCCAGCTGATGTTCGCGATCATCACCCCGGCCCTGATCAGCGGTGCCATCGCGGACCGCGCCAAGTTCACCGCCTGGTCGCTGTTCGTGGCGCTCTGGGTCACCGTCGTCTACTTCCCGGTCGCGCACTGGGTGTTCGCCTTCGACAAGGGCAACGGCGGCTGGCTCGGCGACCGCAACGGCGTCATCGACTTCGCCGGCGGCACCGCCGTCCACATCAACGCGGGTGTCGCGGGCCTGGCGCTCGCCCTGGTCCTCGGCAAGCGCATCGGCTTCAAGAAGGACCCGATGCGCCCGCACAGCCTCCCGCTGGTGATGCTCGGCTCCGGCCTGCTGTGGTTCGGCTGGTTCGGCTTCAACGCCGGCTCCGCGCTGGCCGCCAACGGCGTCGCCGGCATGGCCTTCCTCAACACCCAGGTGGCCACCGCCGCCGCCGTCCTCGGCTGGCTCGCCTACGAGAAGATCAAGCACGGCGCGTTCACCACGCTGGGCGCCGCGTCCGGTGCGGTCGCCGGCCTGGTCGCCATCACCCCCGCCTGCGGCTCGGTCTCCGCGCTCGGCGCCATCGCCATCGGCATCATCGCCGGTGTCGCCTGCGCCGCGGCGATCAGCCTCAAGTACAAGCTCGGCTTCGACGACTCGCTCGACGTGGTCGGCGTCCACCTCGTCGGCGGTGTCATCGGCTCGCTGCTGATCGGCCTCTTCGCCACCGGCCACGTCGGCCAGACCGCCCAGGGCCTGTTCTACGGCGGCGGGTTCGAGCAGCTCGGCAAGCAGGCGCTCGGCGTCGTCGCGGTCGCGGCGTACTCCTTCGTCGTCACCGGCATCCTGGGCCTGGCCATCCACAAGACCATCGGCTTCCGGGTCTCCGAGGAGGTCGAGGTGTCCGGCATCGACCAGGCCGAGCACGCCGAGTCCGCCTACGACTTCACCGCCGTCGGCGCCAGCCTCGTCCGCGCCGTCTCCGCCGCTCCCGCCGCCGCCAGCACCGCCGAGAAGGCCGAGGTCGACGCCTGATGAAGCTCATCACCGCAGTCATCAAGCCGCACCGCCTGGACGACGTGAAGGAGGCCCTGCAGGCCTTCGGCGTCCACGGCCTGACCGTCACCGAGGCCAGCGGCTACGGCCGGCAGCGCGGCCACACCGAGGTCTACCGGGGCGCGGAGTACACCGTCGACCTGGTGCCCAAGGTCCGCATCGAGATCCTCGTCGAGGACGACGACGCCGAGCAGCTGATCGACGTCGTGGTCAAGGCCGCCCGCACCGGCAAGATCGGCGACGGCAAGGTCTGGGCCGTCCCGGTCGACACGGCGGTGCGCGTCCGCACCGGCGAGCGCGGCCCCGACGCGCTCTAGCATCAGCACCACACGCCCTTGGCGGACCTGCCCACCGGCAGGTCCGCCGGACGCGTATCCGGCACCCCGCCCCACGGATGGGATCTCCGACGTGACCACGACCGAAGCCCACCCCTCCGACCCGGCCCGCCCGGACGACCACGGCGCCGCCCGCGCCCGGCTGCTCGCCGACCCCGGTCTCGGCGGCGCCGCCCGCCGCACCGCCCTCGCCCGGCTCACCGACGGCTGGCTCGCGGGCCTCCACCGGGACGCCGGCGCACCCGCCGGCACCGCGCTCGTCGCGGTCGGCGGCTACGGCCGAGGTGAACTCTCCCCGCGCAGCGACCTCGACGTCCTGCTGCTGCACGACGGCCCGATCGACCCCCGGCTGCCGGAACGCATCTGGTACCCGGTCTGGGACTCCGGCGCCGCCCTCGACCACGCCGTCCGCACCCTCGACGAGGCCCGCGCCGTCGCCGCCGACGACCTCAAGGCGCAGCTCGGCCTGCTGGACGCCCGCCACATCGCCGGCGACGCCGCGCTCACCGCCTCGCTCCGCTCCACCCTGCTCGCCGACTGGCGGGCCGGCGCCGCCGGCCGGCTGCCCGAACTCCAGCAGCTGTGCGCCGAGCGCGCCGAACGCCACGGGGAGCTCTCCTTCCTCCTCGAACCCGACCTCAAGGAGGCCCGCGGCGGCCTGCGGGACGTGGTCGCGCTCAAGGCCATCGCCGCCACCTGGCTCGCCGACGCCCCCCGCGACGGCCTGGAGGCCGCCGCCACCCGCCTCGCCGACGTCCGCGACGCCCTGCACCTCACCACCGGCCGCGCCACCGAGCGCCTCAGCCTGCAGGACCAGGACCAGGTCGCCGCCCGGCTCGGCGTCCTCGACGCCGACACCCTGCTCCGCCAGGTCTACGAGGCGGCCCGCACCATCACCTACGCCTCCGACGTCACCTGGCGGGCCGTGGACCGCGTCCTCGCCGCCCGCAGCAACCGCGGCCGCAGGCTCTCCCGGATCGCCTTCCCGTTCAGCGGCACCGGCCGTGGCTCCGGCGCGGTCGCCAAGGGCGCCGTGGAGCGCCGCCCGCTCGCCGAGGGCGTCGTCGAGCAGGACGGCGAGGCCGTGCTCGCCCAAGGCGCCCGCCCCGCGCAGGACCCGGTGCTGCCGCTGCGCGCCGCCGCCGCGGCCGCGCAGGCCGGCCTCACCGTCGCCTACGCCACCGTCCGGCGCCTGGCCGCCGAGACCAAGCCGCTGCCGGTGCCCTGGCCCGACGAGGCCCGCGAGCAGCTCATCACCCTGCTCGGCGCCGGCGAGGCCTGCCTGCCGGTCTGGGAGGCGCTGGAGGCCGAGGGGCTGATCACCCGGCTGCTGCCCGACTGGGAGCGGGTGCGCTGCCGCCCGCAGCGCAACGCCGTGCACCGCTGGACGGTCGACCGGCACCTGATCGAGACCGCCGTCAGGGCCGCCGCGATGACCCGTAGGGTGGCCCGCCCCGACCTGCTGCTCGTCGCCGCCCTGCTGCACGACATCGGCAAGGGCTGGCCCGGCGACCACTCCGAGGCCGGCGAGGTCATCGTCCGAGACGTCGCCGCCCGGATGGGCTTCGACAAGACCGACACCGACACCCTCGCCCTGCTGGTCCGCCACCACCTGACCCTGGTCGACACCGCGACCCGCCGGGACCCCGACGACCCGGCCACCGTCGACGCGATCACCAAGGTGGTCGGCACCCTGCCGCACCTGGAGCTGCTGCACGCCCTGACCGAGGCCGACGCCACCGCCACCGGCCCGGCCGCTTGGAGCAGCTGGCGCGCCTCGCTGGTGGGCAACCTGGTCGCCCGGGCCGCGGCCCGCCTCGCCGGCGGCGTCAGCCACCCGCAGGCCGGCGACCCGACCGCCGAGCAGGAACGGCTCGCCGTGGAGGCCGCCCGCACCGGCGGACCGGCGCTCTCGCTGCACGCACACACCGAGACGGGCAGCCCCGGCACCACCGGAACCGAGCCGATGGGCGTCGAGCTCACCCTGGCCATCCCCGACCGCCCCGGGCTGCTCGGCACGGTCGCGGGCGTCCTGGCGCTGCACCGGCTCACCGTCCGCTCCGCCTCGCTGCGCGAGCTCGACCCGATCGACGCCGGCCCGGTGCTGCTGCTCTCCTGGACGGTCGCCGCCGAGTACGGCGAACTGCCGGAGGCGGCCCGGCTCCGCGCCGACCTGCGCCGGGCCCTGGAGGGCTCGCTGGACGTCGCCCGCAAGCTCGCCGAACGCGATGCCGCCGCGCCCCGGCGGCGCGGCATCGCCACCCCGCCCCCGGTGGTCTCGGTCGCCCCCGGCGCGTCCTTGAGCGCGACCATCCTGGAGGTCCGCGCGCACGACGCGCCGGGCCTGCTGCACCGGATCGGCCGGGCCCTGGACGCGGCCGGGGTGCGGGTGCGCACCGCGCACGTCTCCACCCTCGGCGCCGACGCGGTGGACGCCTTCTACGTCACCGACGCGGAGGGCCTGCCGCTGGCCGCGGCCCGCGCGGCGCAGGTGGCCGGAGCGGTGCAGGAGGCGCTCGGCTGAGCCCCGCGCGGGCGGCCGGGGAGCCGGTGCGCCCGCGGGAATCCCGGGGTGGAGACCGTTCGCCGGGCGGCCGGATACCCTGGGGGGCGACGACAGTACCCGTACCGATGCCGCAAGGGACCCGCGACCGACGTGTTCGACACTCTCTCCGACCGCCTCGCAGCGACGTTCAAGAACCTCCGGGGCAAGGGCCGCCTCAGCGAGGCGGACATCGACGCCACCGCCCGCGAGATCCGGATCGCGCTGCTGGAGGCGGACGTCGCGCTGCCCGTGGTGCGGGCGTTCATCAAGCAGGTGAAGGACCGGGCCCTCGGCGCGGAGGTCTCCGGCGCGCTGAACCCGGCCCAGCAGATCATCAAGATCGTCAACGAGGAGCTCATCAGCATCCTCGGCGGCGAGACCCGGCGCCTGCGCTACGCGAAGAGCGGCCCGACCGTCATCATGCTGGCCGGTCTGCAGGGTGCCGGTAAGACGACGCTCGCCGGCAAGCTCGGCCACTGGCTGAAGAAGCAGAAGCACACCCCGCTGCTGGTCGCCTGTGACCTCCAGCGCCCCAACGCGGTCACCCAGCTGGGCGTCGTGGCCGACCGCGCCGGCGTGGCCTTCTACGGCCCGGAGCCGGGCAACGGCGTCGGCGACCCGGTGAAGGTGGCCCGCGACTCGATCGAGTACGCCCGCCAGAAGCAGTACGACGTGGTCATCGTCGACACCGCCGGCCGCCTCGGCATCGACGCCGAGATGATGCAGCAGGCCGCCGACATCCGGGCCGCGGTCGACCCCGACGAGGTCCTGTTCGTGGTCGACGCCATGGTCGGCCAGGACGCGGTCACCACCGCCCAGGCCTTCCTCGACGGCGTCGACTTCACCGGCGTGGTGCTCTCCAAGCTCGACGGCGACGCCCGCGGCGGTGCCGCGCTCTCGGTCGCGCACGTGACCGGCCGCCAGATCATGTTCGCCTCCAACGGCGAGAAGGTCGACGACTTCGACGCCTTCCACCCGGACCGGATGGCCTCGCGCATCCTCGGCATGGGTGACATGCTCTCGCTCATCGAGAAGGCCGAGCAGACCTTCTCGCAGGCCGAGGCCGAGAAGATGGCCTCCAAGCTGCAGGGCGGCGGCAAGGACTTCACGCTGGACGACTTCCTGTCCCAGCTGGAGCAGGTCCGCAAGATGGGCTCGATCTCCAAGCTGCTCGGGATGCTGCCCGGCATGGGCCAGATCCGCGACCAGATCAACAACATCGACGACAAGGACGTCGACCGCGTCGGCGCGATCATCAAGTCTATGACCCCCGCCGAGCGCACCGACCCGAAGCTGATCAACGGCTCGCGCCGGCTGCGCATCGCCAAGGGTTCCGGCGTCCAGGTCGGCGAGGTCAACAACCTGGTCGAGCGGTTCTTCGAGGCCCGCAAGATGATGTCCGCGATGGCCTCGGGCAAGGGCATCCCCGGCATGCCGGGCATCCCCGGGATGGGCGGCGGCGGCAAGCGCTCCGCCAAGAAGGCCCCGGTCGCCAAGGGCAAGCGCAAGTCCGGCAACCCGCTGAAGCGGGCCCAGGAGGAGGCGGCCGCCGCCGAGCGCCGCGCCCTCGGTCCCGGCCAGGGCCAGCAGGCCGCGCCGGGCGGCGCCTTCGGCCTCGGCGCGGGCAAGGGCCCGTCCGACTTCGAACTGCCCAAGGAGTTCAAGGACCTGCTCTGACGGTCCCCGCCCGCCGGCCCGCCGCACCCCCGAGGGGCGGCGGGCCGGCGGGGTTCCCGGGCCCCCCGTGGGCGGTCGGCCGGGTGGCCCGGCGTCCGACCGCACACAAGCACGATGATTGGGGTGTGGGTG
>NZ_JBFBJY010000154.1:0-8941 GCF_040702125.1 Kitasatospora sp. NPDC085895
GGGGGCGGTCATGCGGCGTCTCCCGTGGGGTTGTTGGCGATGGACCAGGTGAGGGCGCTGCGGATGGTCGCGTCGACGTCGCGCGGGGGCAGGCCAGCCGTCTCGCCCGCTGCCTTAAGAGCGTCTTCGACCTCGCCGCGGCTGAGCTGGCCGTTGGCGATGAAGCGGCCCAGGGCGCGGGCGGCGCGGGTGAGGGCCCAGTTGCGGGTGCCCTCCGCGGCGGTGGCGACGTTGGCAGCCTCGTTGCGCAGGGCCGCCGCCGCGTACCCGCCCGAGCGGCCGGTCCGCGGACGGGGCACGGCCCGAATGGGCCGCGCTGCCGGCGCCGGTGGGGCGAGCAACACGGCCAGCCAGGCGGGGAGCGGGGCCGGTTCGGCGTCGTGCTCGACGGTGTACGGCCGGCCGCCGACCACCGAGCCGGGGGCCACGACGTAGCCGCCGGCGGCACGGGTGTCGATCTTCCAGCCGAGGCCGCGGCCCCGGTCGCCGCTGCTGTTCCGCAAGGTGAGGCCGGACGGGGCGGCGAAGTACAGGTGCAGGCCGCCGAGCCGGGTGCGGACGGTGAACGTGCCGACCGGGTACGGCTGGCAGTGCTGCTCGCACAGCGCGGCGAGCATGTCGGCACCGTCCCGGACACCGAGCGCGGCCCACGGCTCGGGCGGGGTGTCGCCGGGGTGCTTGGGCACGTCCAGATCGACCACCACCAGCCGCGACGGTCCGGTGGCAACACCGATGTTGTACGGCCCATGGCCCCACGCCCGGCGGATCGCCGCGGGATCGGTGGTGGCGCGCTGTTCCCAGCGTTGGTGGCCGGTGGTGCAGGGGCCGGTGCGGGGGCAGTGGTCTTCGGCGTGCAGGGCGGGGCGCTTGCTGCCGGGGTGGAGCGGGAAGAGGTGGTGGCCGCGGTCGGCGGCGGTCAGGGCGGCGGCGAGCAGGGCGTTGGGTGCGGTCATCCGCGGGTGGTCCTTCCAGAGCACAGGGCCGGTGCCGGTTCGAGTCCGGCACCGGGCCCCGCAGCAAGTCAGAGGTCGAAGAGGCCGTCCGGTTCGGCGACGGGCGCGATGGCGCGCTGGGTCCGGCGGGCGCGGGTGCGGGCGCCGTCGTGGCAGGTCGGGCACCAGGCGGCGAGGGCACGCTTGGGCAGGGCCGCGGCCCGGTGTGCGGGCAGCAACAGGTCGGCCGGGTCGGCGGGGGCGACGATCAGGCGGACGGTACCGCCGCCGTGGTGCTGCTGGTAGCCGCCGTGCTCGCGCTGGCAGCGGCCGCCGTGCTTGGCGTGGGACGTGCCGCAGGCGCCGCGGCACTGGCAGCGGCCGGCCGAGGCGGCCAGCACGGCCAGCCACAGGCTGTCGGTGGCGCCGCCCAGCGGCGGCACCCGGCCGGCGGTCACCGGACGGCTCCCGCGGTGAGGTCGTTGACCAGGTGCGCGTGCGCGTTCACGTGGCCGACCAGGGCGGCGATGGTCTGCTTGGCCTGCCGGGTCATGTCCGGGCCCGGCTGGGTGCTGGACGGGGCGACCAACAGGTTGGCGGGGACCGGGATGAGGACGGTGGCGGTGAGGAGCAGGGCGGTGCGGTCGGCGCGGTCGGGCCGGGCGAGGGCGGTGAAGCCGGCGCGGCCGGTGGCCCACGGGTCCGGCTGCCAGTCGGCGATGATCCGGGCGGGCCAGGTGGCCAGCGCGCGGTGCCGCAGCGGCACCTCGATCCGCAGTGCCAGGTCGTCGGTGTCCTCGTCCGGGGCCACCAGGGTGAGGGTGTGGAGGTCGGGGCGGAGGTGGACGTAGCCAGGGGCCATGACCGGGGCGGTGGCGATCCGCCAGGCGGCGCGGGCGAATTCGGCCGGGGTGAGCGGGCCGCCGAAGTTGTTGAGCAGGGGGCTGTTGTTGGCGAGGTAGACGCCGAAGCGGGAGCGGCCGTCGGACGCCCGGTCCTTGTCGGTCTTGTCGTCGGTGAGGGCGAGCGTGTGGGTGGTGAACTCGGGCATGCTGGAGTCCTGGTTCGTCTCGTACGGACTGGATGGGCCCCGCAGCAGCCGCTCTCTGCCAAGAAATGACGGCTGCTGCGGGGCTTTGCGCTGATCGAGCTGTGTGGGGTTGCCTAGAACGGGGGCTCCGCAGTCGGCGCGGCGCCGGCCGGGGCGGTCCTCGCCGCGGCCCACGGGTCGTCGGTGACCGGGGCCGGGCCCGGGGCGTTGGTGCGCTGGGCCTTGGTGACGGTGGCGGTGGCGAACTTGAGGCTGGGGCCGATGTCGTCGAGGTCGAGGCCGAGCATGGAGCGGTTCTCGCCCTCCGGGGTCTGCCAGTTGTGCTGGACGAGGCGGCCGGTGGCGACCACGCGCATGCCCTTGGTCAGGGTGTCGGCGGCGTGCTCGGCGACCTCGCGCCAGGCGGTGGTGCGCAGGAACAGCGCGGTGCCGTCCTTCCACTGCCCGGTGGTCTTGTCCCAGGTGCGCGGGGTGGAGGCGATGGTGAAACGGGCCATCGCCACCCCGGCGGGGGTGAAGCGCAGTTCGGGGTCGTCGGTCAGGTTGCCGACGACGGTGATCGGGGTCTCTCCCACGGACACGGGGCCCTCCCAGGGGCGCTCGGTGGTGTCGGGAGCGGGTCTGTCCGTCCCCCGCACCGCCCGCGCGCCGGCCGCTGGTGGCGGCGGTGGCGCGGGCGGCACGGCCGGTCGGCACAGGCCGGGGTCAGCGGTTGCGGTAGGCCCGTTGTCGACACCGCGGGGTGCAGTAGCGGGCGGGGCGGCCACGCCCGCGGCGCAGGGGCATCGAATCGCCGCAGATGGGGCACTGAATTTCGTCACGGATTACGTCACGGGCGCTGACCGCGGGCGCCGCATCAGCGGTGGTGATTTCCCACAGCACCCGGGCGATTCGGTCGGTCCCGCGGTCAGTCCGGGGACGCGAGGGGGTGTCCCAGCCGCGCCGCGGCGACAACTCGGCGACCCGACGCCATCCCGCCGCGCGCAGAGAAGCCCCGGACTCACCGTCCTGGGTGTAGGTGATCAGCCGGCGGTAGCCAGCTGCTCGGGCCGTTCGCCACGCTGCCCCGTACAGCGCGGAGCAGGCGTTTGCTGCCCCATCGGTGGCCAGCCGGGTCACTTCGAGCGTCAGGCCATCGTCGAAGGCCCGCGCAACCGGGCGGCCGACGATGGCCACCCCAACCAGATCCCCGCCGGACAGCAGGGCCAGGCTGAACTTGTGCCCCTGCGGCCTCTTGTGGTGGCGATGCAGCCGTTCCACCACCACACACGCCTCCGCGAACGACAGCGGCTGGACAGTAAGGCCCGTGGTCACGCGCGGCGTGGTCATCGGTTGCGGTTGGAGACGTTGACGGACAGGTTCACCGCGCCGCCCCGGCCGCCCCCGCCACCGCCTCCGGTGTTCTTGAGGAGCCAGACGAGGGCGAGGACGGCGGCGAGCAAGCCGAGCCCGGTGGTGGCGGCGGCCACGGCCTGGAACAGGAAGCCGAGACCGATGCCGGCGGCGCCAGCGCCGATCCCGCCGGCGAGCAGCCGGGCGGGCCACACGTCCCGGCCCGGCTCCGCGGCCGGGGTGGGGAGGTAGACGGAGGTGGGTGCGGTCGGGACCGGGGTCTGCTGGTGGGTCAGGTGCGGTACGGGTGCGGGCCGGTAGACGGCGATCGGGGCTGTGGTGGGCGGTGTGGTGTAGAGGGGGTGGCCGTCGGCGGTGTAGAGCACCGGCGTGGGCGCATAGGGCTGGTGGTCCATAGCGGTGCTCTCCCTCGGTTCGGGTCAGTGATGGGTGATGAGAGCGACCAGGGCGGTCAGGAAGGTGTTGACGGGTCCGGCGACGCCGGTGGAGGCGAGGGTGAAGCCGGACAGCCAGAGCGCTCCGGCGGTGGGCAGCGAGACGCGCCGGCCGCGGATCAGCAGGACGCTGATGATGGCGGACAGGACGGTCAGGCTGATGGAGACGATCACGAGCAGGGTCCCTTTCCGGGCGTCGCGGGGTGCGGTCGGCCCTGCTCGGACGGTCCGGGCGGGGCAGTGGTGCCTGTTGGCTGCCTGTCGTGTGGCCTGTCTGTCGCCTGTTGCCTGTCGCCTGTCTGTCGCCTGTAGTCCCGCAGGTCAGACAGGGGGATGACAGGTTCGGAAGCGTCCGAACCCCTCTCCCTGGTGATGGGGGCAACAGGCGACAGACAGGCGCCGCAGATCAGCCCTCGGCGGGCGGCTGCGGGGCGTGCCGGTGGTGGACGTAGCGGGCCTTGCTGCCCTCGCCGACCCGGACGACCTCGCCCGACTCGGCCCACGCCTTGAGCCAGCCGACGATCGTCGGCCGGGTGGTGCCGAACTCGGGCCGCAGGACCTTCTCCATCGCGGACGCGCCGGTGCCGTTCGGCCCGGCGGCGAGCAGCAGGGCGAGCGCGGCGTCCTTGGCGCCGGGCTCCTCCGGGGCGGCCTGCTCGCGGCCGCTGGTCCAGGTGGACGGGTCGGACCAGTCCGTCGCGCTCGCGCCGCCGCTGCCGGGCTCGTCCGCCGGGGGCAGCAGCCAGATCGATTCCAGGTCGTCCGGGTCGGTGGCGGGCGGGTTGTCCCAGTGGGCGGTGTGCTTCCATCCGCCGGGCAGCGGGCCGGTGTTCAGCCCTCGCTCGGTGTCGCCCGCCGCGGGTGCCGGTGCGGGGCCGCCGGCCGGGACCGGGGTGGGCTCGCTCCACAGGTGGCCGCAGCGCTCGATCAGCCACCGGTTCACGTAGTCCGGGCCGGCGGCCTCCAGCGACGGCGCGTCGAGCTGGGGGCGGCGGTGGGCGGTGCGGGCGCAGACGTCCTCGATCTGGGCGGGGGTAATGCGCCACTGGCGGCCCTTGGCGGGCTGCTTGCCCTCGGTGCCGACCAGCAGCGAACCCGGCCCGTCGAAGCTGTCCTCGGCCCGCAGGGCGCGCCAGCCGAAGAGGTGGCCGAGCTCGGAGTCCTCGAACGCCCCCGTCGCGACCCGGTTGGACGCCATCTTGCGGACCAGCGGGTCCGGCATGACGTCCTGCGTCACCCGCAGCACGGAGACGACGGCCCGGATCGCCATGGCCCGGGCGATCCGAATCACCTCGGACACCCCGGCGAGCACCTGGCGGGCTTCGCGGGTGGCGGCGACCTCGGCGCCCTCGTCCATCACGATCACGATCTCGGGGACGTCCGGGCCGACCGGGAGCTTGTCGTCGTTGGCGTCGCGCATGGCGTCCTGGTAGGCGACCTTGCGACGCTTGGCGATCCGCACCGCCGCCTCCAGCATCCGCTTGGCCTCCGCCGGGGTCGAGGCGACCCAGTCGACGCCCGGCACCGGGATGTCGGCGCCGGACCAGCGGGAGCCCTCGCGGTTGATTTGGGCGTCGCGCCAGGCGTTGAGCCAGGGCAGGCCGATCGATCCGGCGTTGAGGTCGATCACCCAGACCAGGGTGTCGTTGGTCTGGTTCAGCAGGGCGATCAGGGCGTGCAGCCAGTTCGTCTTGCCGGACCCGGTCGGGCCGGTGACGATCGTGGACGCCTGCCGCAGGTCCAACTCCGCCCGCGCCCCGTCAGAGAGCAGCCCGACCGGGACCGGATTGTTGACCGTGGTGACCTCGGCCAACTCGTCGACCGGGAAGGGCAGCTCGATGCCGGCCAGGGACTTGGTGGTCACCATGACGAGCACCCGGCGCCGGGAGATGCCGGGCGACGTCTGGAGACCGCAGCCCTCGGGCAGGTCCAAATCGGAGCCGAGGGCCTCGGTGCGGTCGGTGATGGTCCGTCGGGTGGTGCCGCCCTCGGGCAGCTCCAGCTCCAGGGTGTAGCCGGCGCCGGACGGCCAGTGCTCGATGCCGAGCACCACCACGTCGACGCCGCACACCCGGCGGATGCGGTCGGTCCAGTCGGCGGCCATCTGCCGGCGGGCGCCGATCAGCAGCAGGTGCCGGCGGGCCTCCTGCTCGACCTCCTCGTGTCCGGCCAGGACCGGGGCCAGCGTGCCGGTGGCGATCCCCGCCACCGCCAGCGAGCCGAGGTGCGGCCAGGTGAAGGGGCCGCCGTGGGCGATCGCCCACGAGGTCCAGCCGCCGGCGGTGAGCCAGCAGGCGGCGCGGAACGTCGTGGTGGCGGCAGTCAGCCGCCGGCGGGTCGCGGCGATAGTGGCGCCGAGGGCCCCGGCGGCGCCGGCGGCCAGCGCCCAGCCGGCGGGCATGCCGGTGGCGTGGCCGAGGCTAGCGGTGGTGAGGGCACCGAGGGTGCCGTTGACGGTGCCGGACAGCACCCCGTGGCCGGCCTTCCAGTCGATCGTGAACGGCGGCGGGTTCTTCCTGCTCTTGCGGGTGGTCATGAGGCGGTTCCTCCGCGGGAAGCGGCCGGGCCACCCACGCGGTGTGGGCGGCCCGGCCGGGGTGTTGGTGGTGCGGGGAAGGGGCGGAACCTACTGGACGTTCCACTTGCGCTCGGCCTCCAGGCCGTTGCGCGGGTTCTCGTTGCGCTCCAGGTCATCTGCGTGGGCCTGCCGGAAGACGGGGGCGACGTTCTCCAGCGCCTGGATGACCCGGCCCATGGCCTGGTAGCCCTGCGCGATCTCCTCGGAGACGACCGGGTCGAGCGGCAGGCTCTCGCGGCCCTGCTCCGCCAGCACGCGCAGGACCTCCTGGAGGGTGGCGAACGCGACCGGCAGGTCGTCGGCGAGGACGCCGAACTCGGTCATGTGCTCGGGGTCGAACGTGGACGCGGCCTGGAGCATCACGTCCGCCGCGGACGACAGGGAGAACGCGGGGACGGACTGCTGGTCGGACACGGTGGCCTCCTGGACGGTGGGCTTGCCGATGTGGATTCGGGCCGCCACCCGCCCGGCCGGGGCGGGGACGGTCCTGCTCTTAAGAGCTGAAGCGGCCGAGGTGGTACCGGGCTGCTGGACGCTCTCCGCCGGCACCGGCACCGCGGAGACGTCCGGGGTGCCGGCCGGGCCGCCGAGGATGGCGGCGTCGCGGGCTTCCCGGGCCGCGCGGGCCCGGGAGGCGAGGCGCTGCCAGGTGCGGCGCATGTGGGACGACACGCGGCCGGGGTGGCGCCAGTTGAACGCGGCGACGGAGGCGGCGCCGACCAGCCCGGTGGCCAGGGCGGCGGCGGTCATCCGGACCCGGTGCCGCCAGGCGGAGCGCCGCAGCCGCTTGGCCTGCTCCGGCGTCGCCGCCCGCGCCTCGGCCGAGCCCTTACCGGACTTGGCGGCGTTGGTGGCGGGGTCGATCCCGACCCTGCGCATCGCCTTCGCGTGGCCCTTGGCCAGGTTCCGGGCCGTCCTCGCCTCGGCCTGCGCGGCACGCTGCGGGGACGGAAGAAGCCACCGCCCCGCCGCACCGGCGCCGGTGCCGCCACGCGCGGCGGTCCGGGCGGCCTTGGCCAGGGTGAACGCCGGCCCCGACGACCCCCGACCCGTGCCGGCCGCGGCCGGACGGTGCCGAGGGGCCGTCACGCCCGGTGTGCCGGCGGTGGTGGTGGCTCGGCTCCGCGCCGGTCCGGTGCTGCTGCCGGGCGTGGGCCACCCGGTCCGGGCGGCGGCACTGCCGGCGTGGCGGGCCTGCGGGACGGAGCCGTATGGGGCTGGCCGGGCTGCCCCACCGTGTCTGGCGCTGGGGCGTGGGGTGTGGTGGAGGGCGGTGGCCTGTGGGGTGCGGGCCCGGTTGGCGCGGGCCCGGCGGGCCAGGGCGCCGACCGCCGCCGCGCCGGCGACGACGCCGGCGGTGGCGAGGGTGGCCGGGCCGCCGAGGGCGAGGGCGCCGGCGGTGAGGCCGCCCGCGGTGTTCGCGGCGGCCACCGCCAGCGGCAGCCCCGGCACCGCCGCGGCCGGGGCTGCGGTGGTCTTGGCGGGTTTGTCGGCGGGTGTGGGTGTGGTGGTCGGGGGCGCCGGGGCGACCTCGACCACGGTCGTGGTGGTGTCGGACACGTCGGTCTCCCTCAAGGTCAGAGCCGGTCGGGCTCCAGCGAGAAGAACAGGACGTTGGCCTGCTCCAGGTCGGGGTTCTGCCGGGCCAGTTCGGCGCGGATCTCGCGGTAGGCGCCGGTGCGGCTGCCGCCCGGGGCGATGGGGATGGTGCCCTCGGTGGTGAGGACACCGAAGCCACCCCCGATCTTGAGCTGAAGGGTGATCAGCCAGGAGTGGAGGATGGGCTGCGTGGCGGTGACGGTGGTGTTCTCGGGCACGGTGATGCTCCGTCGAGTCGAAGAGGAAAGACAGGAAGGACGGCCGCGGGTACGGGCCGGCGGGACGTACCCGCCGTACCCGCAGTGCGCGGATCGGGCGGGTACACGGGCCGCCCGGCGTACCCGCGGCCGGGCGAAGAGGGAGCCGCGGTCGGGTCAGGCCGGGACGCGGCCGGCGGCGGTGAGGGCGCGGAGGGCGGCCTGTACCCGCTGGGCGCGGGTCTGGCCGATGCCGTACTCGGCGCGCAGGGTGCGCACCGACGGCACATCACCGTGGGCAAGCAGGTTCGCGAACTCGGCCGCCGCGGCCGGCGCCAGCTCGTCCCACCCGGCCGGGTCGTCCCGCAGGTCATCGGCCCCGTCGGCCGCCTGCTCGACGGCGCAGGGAGCCTGCTCGTCCACAGGCTGTGGACACTCGTTCGGCTCCGCTAGCGTGACGATGGGGCGGGCCGGGAGCGGCAGGAACGCCAACTCCCGCACCGGCTCCACCCGCGCGGCGGGCTTCGGCTCCGGTCCCGCCGCGAGGGCGGGTACGGGGACCGGGTACGCCTCGGGTACGGCGGGTGCGGCCACGGGTACGGGCGCCGCGGTAAGCCGCTCGATCGGGCCATCGGGGACTGGGAAGGGCTGTTCGGTGGTGGTATCGGCGGCGTGGAGGACGTGGACGCGCCACAGCACCAGGGGGGGCGATGGCGGACACCAGGACGATGAGCTGCCAGCCGGGGTGGAGCACCTTGGCGCCGAGCAGATGCGCGGCGGCGTTGGTGGCGATCATC
>NZ_JBFBJY010000155.1:0-8693 GCF_040702125.1 Kitasatospora sp. NPDC085895
GGGCCTTCGGCCCTCCGTTCGCCACCCGCCTTCGGCGGGTGGGCGGACCCGCTCCGCGTGTCCGTGGCCTGACCTTCGGTCAGGCCGGCCCGGCTTTGCCGGGCCGGGTCGGTCCGCTTCGCTCCCCTCCCGGGGCCGCTCCGCTTCGCTTCGGCGGCCCGGGTGGCTGAGCACTGTTCATGGGCTTGAGCTGGGGTGATGACTGAGGTGGGGTAGGGGCGCGGCGTGGGGGGTGCGTGCGGGTCGGCTTCACTCCTGCTGGATTGGCCTAGCCCACGGTCTAGGCCGGTGTTTGCACTCCGCGGCGGGTGGGGTGCGCTACCCTGGCGGAGTGAGCAACGAGCCCCGGTGTATCAACTATGCACCGTCAGTAGATCCCGTCGAAACGGGGATCCCGACCCGGGAAATTCGGGTGTCCGGCGGGATTCTTGACCGGCTGCCGATATCCTGCCGGATGATAGATTCGGCCGGAATGGGATTCCTGCCGTGTTCGCTCGTTGGCCGGTCTTCCGGATGTATCAGTAGGGCACTGTCATCATTTCCCGCGTGGTCCCGTGTGCGGACCCCGGCCATCGATAGGGGGAGGACATTCTCGTGGATGCCGTAATGCCGGGTCTGACGGCCGTTCGGAGCTCCGCCGGCGTCTCGCTGCGGGGGCACCAGGAGGAGGCGCTGGAGGCCATCGTGCGGGGCCTGACGGCCCGTCCTGGGCGGCCGCTGCCGTCGGGTGGGCTTCGGGTCACGGTGCAGATGGCCACCGGCTCCGGGAAGTCGTTCGTGGGGGCGGCGGCGGGGCAGAAGCTGGCGCCGCACGGGGCGGTGCTGGTGGTGGTGCCGACCCTGGACCTGCTGCTGCAGATGATCGGCTCCTGGCGGGCCGTCGGCCGGTCCGGGGAGATGTACGCGATCTGCTCGCTGATCGACTCGGAGCTGCCCTACGGGGTGAAGGCGACGACCAGTCCGCTGATGATCGGCATGTGGCTGGACCAGGCGGCCGCTCGCCGCCGGCCGGTCACGCTGTTCGCCACGTACGCCTCGGTCGGCGCTGTCGCGGACGCCTACAGGTTCTGGGCCGAGCGCCAGGGAGAGCTGCTGTCGCCGCTGGCCCTGATGGTCTGCGACGAGGCCCACCGGTCGTCCGGCAGCATCGAGAAGAGCTGGACCATCGTCCACGAGCAGGCCGAGATTCCGGCGGAGCGCCGGCTGTACATGACCGCGACCCCGCGGATCTGGGCGCCGCCAAGTGCGGCCATGAGGCGGCGTGAGGATGCCCGTCAGCCGCTCCCGGAGGAGTTCGCGGTGTCCATGGACGACCAGCGCGTCTACGGCCCCCAGGTGTTCACCCTGGGCCTTGCGGAGGCCATCGACCGGAAGCTGCTGGCGCCGTTCGAGGTGGTGGTGCTGGAGCTGCGCGAGCCGCGGGCCGACCGCACCGGCACCGAGCGGCAGGGCGTGCCGTTCGGGCCCGGGGTCGGCGAGGCCCCCGACGGGAGCGAGGACGAGGTGCCGGCCGCGCACCTCGCCGCGATCCAGGCCGGACTGATCAAAACCGTCGTCGAGCGGAACCTGCAACGGTGCATCACGTTCCACAACCGCACGCTCGAAGCCCGCTACTTCTCCGAGACGTTCAACCAGACCGTCGAAAAGCTGCACGTCGAGAACCCGCAGAAATACCCGGCCGAAGTGTGGGCGCAGTGGCTGTCCGGCGAGCACGACGTGGACTTCCGCAAAGACGTCATCCGCGGGTTCGGGGAGAGCGAGGAGGACGACGGCCTACGCCATCGGATCGTGTCCCAGTGCCGTATTCTCGGCGAGGGCATGGACATCCCGAATGCAGATTCGGTTGTACTCAACGGCCGGGGCAGCATGGTGGATATCGTCCAGGCCATCGGCCGGGCGCTGCGGATCAAGCCTGGCGAGGGCAAGACAGCGAGCCTTATCGTGCCCATTTTCCTGGCGCACGGAGAGGAGCCCGGGGACATTCTGGAGTCGGACAGCTATGGACCACTTGTTCGAATCCTGACTGCGCTCCGCAGCCACGACGAGCGCGTGGTGGAGGCCCTCGCGGTGCCCCAGCAGTCCGGCCACCACACGAAGGGGCGCAGCGCCGAGGCTGTCATGTTGCCTGGTGAGTGCGGGTCAGGTGAGGGTGGGTCGGGTGCATTCACGCTGCCGGTGCGGTTCCAGACGCCGGTGGACGAGAACGTGCTGGCGCTGTTCATCGCCTCCCGGGTGCTGAAGGGGGAGAATCAGTACTGGCGGGAAGGCATCAACCACGCTCGGCGTTGGTTTAAGGAAACGGGCGGCCTCGACGTTCCCTATTCGGAAATGGTCGGAGAAGAGGGAAAGTTTCCGCTTGGCAAATGGGTGTCAGACAGGCGTTCCGAGCATGCCGCAGGTGAATTGGCGCGTCATCGGGTGGAGATGCTGGATGCGCTCGGCATGATCTGGTCCGTGTCCGACGCGCGGTTCAAGGCCGGCCTGGCCTGGGCGCGGGTCTGGGCGAAGGAGCACGGCGGGTCGTTGGCCGCGCCGGCGCGGGCGTCTGTCGGCGGGTACGCGATCGGCACCTGGCTGTCAGAACTGCGGGCGGCCGCCCAGGTGCCAGCCGGGGAGCCGGGGGCGTTGGCGGCGGAGCGGCGGGCCGCGTTGGAGGGGATCGACCCCTTCTGGTGTCCGGCCTGGCCGATCGTCTGGCAGCGCGCCTACGCGGTGGCCAGGTTGTGGTGGCTGGAGTTGGACGGCCGCGTGGACTGGGCGCAGCTGCCGGAGGAGACGGTGTTCGAGGGTGAGCAGCTCGGCCGCTGGGTCGTCGCGCAGCGCGGCGGCTGGCCCGGCCTCGAGCCGGACCAGCAGGACCTGCTGACCGCGATCGGCATCGAGGCGGACCCGGAGCTCGTCGCGGCGAAGGCCGCGGCGAAGGCGAAGCCGAAGACCTCCCGCGCGGACCGCTTCCAGCTCCACCTGACCGCGCTGGCGGAGTTCGTGGAGCGGGAGGGGCATGCGAAGGTGCCGCGCGGGTTCAAGACCGCGGAGGGGCTGTCGCTGGGGGTCTGGTGGAACAACACGAAGGCCAGGCGGGACAAGCTCGGCGCCGAACAGCGCGGGCAGCTGGAGGCGTTGGGGGTCGGCTGGTAGGCCTGCTCCGGGCTGTTCAATCGGTGAGCAGGTCGGTCAGTGCGGTCGCCGGGTCGGGGGCGGCGTGGCCGGCGGGCCACCAGGTGCCGTGGTGCTTGCGATAGGGGTACCAGCGCCGGTCGGTGCCCAGGCGTAGTTGGGCGTGGTGGCCGATGACGGTGAGCCGGTTGCGGTTGGCGCGCAGGGCGGGGGGGGCCGTTCGCCCTCCCATGCCTGCTTGATCGTGTCGCGGGCGGCGGCGATCTGCCGGGGGTCGGGGTCCCAGGTCCCGTCGAGAACCGGCAGGGCGGACGGGCCGCCGTAGTGCCAGGCCTGTGCCGCCCGGGTGAGTTCTTCGGGGGTGCGGCCGCCGCCCTCGGCCAGGCGGGCGAGGACGTGGGGTGGGGGCGCGGCTGCGGCGAGCCGGAGCAGGTCTTCGCCCACGCTGGGCTCGGTCCAGGTGGCGTCGGCGTCGCTCGGCCTGGTGTTGTGGAGGGACTGGAGTGCGTGGTGGAGCAGGCGGGCCGCGCGGGCGGCGGTGTCGGCGGCCAGGAACTCGAGGGCGGTCGGGTCGACGCCCGGCATGGGGTCGCCCGCGTCGGTGAACTGCGGGGCCTTTCCGGGCTGTCCGACCGGGGCCGGCGGGGCGGGGAGCGGCGGGATCCTGTTGCGGGCTGCGGCGAAGGCCTCCCGGGCGGACACGCCTTGCGGTGCGGAGGGCGATGGGGTGGCCGCGGGTGGGGTGTCTTCGGCCGCGGCCTGGGCGGCGTTGCGGCGCTGGAGGTCGTCCATGAGTTCGCTCTCGCCGCGTCCGCGCAGCAGGAGCAGGACGAAGGGGTCTTCGTCGAGGAGGCGGGCGACCTGGTAGTAGACGGCGGCGGCGTGTTTGCAGGGGTAGCCCCAGTCGGGGCAGGAGCAGTCGGGGACCAGTTCGCCTGGTGTGGGGAGGAGTCGCACGCCGGCGCGGGCGGCGTCGTCGGCCAGCGCGGTGGGCATGTCGTGGTCGAGGAGGGCGGCGATGTGTCCGGCCTGGCCTGCCGCGGTGTCGAGGAGGAGGTCCCAGTCGCGGTCGGTGAGTTGGGGGATGGTCATGGAGGTGCGGTAGGGGGTGGGGCGGCTGCCTTGGACGCGGGCGGATGCCCGGCCGGGGGTGACGGTGATCTCGCCGACGTTGCCGGCCCGCGCGTAGGTACGGCCGCGGGCCAGGCGTCCGGTGGCGGAGCGCTGCGGGCCTTCCAGGGCCTGGACCCAGGCGTTGCCCCACCAGGATGCGGCGAACGAGCGGCGTCCCGGGGCCGGCGGCAGCGGCGGGAAGACGCGGGTGCGGCCGTCGGTGATCTTTCTTGCGCGGCTTGCTGGCTGTTTGGTCGGGCGGCTCATCGGGTGCTCACCCGCAGGTGGACGAGATCGGCGAGTTCTGCGTCGCTCAGTTCGGTGAACGCGGCCTCGCCGCCGCTCAGCACGGCGTCGGCGAGTGCTTTCTTGCGCTTGAGCATGTCGGCGATGCGGTCCTCCACGGTGCCTTCCGTGATCATGCGGTGCACCTGCACCGGCTGCGTTTGCCCGATCCGGTACGCCCGGTCGGTGGCCTGGTCCTCCACCGCCGGGTTCCACCACCGGTCGAAGTGGATCACATGCCCGGCGCGGGTCAGGTTCAGGCCGGTGCCGGCCGCCTTCAGCGAGAGCAGGAACACCGGCACGTGGCCGTCCTGGAAGCGCTGCACCATCTCCTCGCGCTGCTTCACCGGGGTGGCGCCGTGCAGGAACTGGACCGGCACCCCGCGTGCCGCAAGGTGTGCCTCGATCAGGCGGGCCATCGCCACGTACTGGGTGAAGACCAGCACGGAGGCGTCCTCGGCAAGGATCGTGTCCAGGAGTTCGTCGAGGAGCTCGAGTTTCCCGGACCGTCCGGCGATCTTGCCGCCGCTCTCGCGCAGATACTGGGCGGGGTGGTTGCAGATCTGCTTCAGGGCGGTGAGCAGCTTGACCACCAGGCCGCGCCGGGCGATGCCGGTGTTCTGTGCGATTGCGGCCATGGTCTCGCGGACCACCGCCTCGTACAGGGCGATCTGCTCCTTCGTCAACGCGACCGCACGGTCCGTCTCGGTCTTCGGCGGGAGCTCCGGGGCGATCCCGGGATCGGACTTGCGGCGGCGCAGCAGGAACGGGCGTACGGTACGGGCGAGCCGGTCCGCGGCATCAGGGTCCTGGCCGCTTTCCGCACCGCGGGCGTAGCTGTCGCGGAAGGACTTGAGGGGGCCCAGCAGGCCGGGAGTGGTCCAGTCGAGCAGGGCCCACAGTTCGGAGAGATTGTTCTCGACCGGGGTACCGGTGAGGGCGACCTTGGCCCGGGTGGGGATGGTGCGCAGGGCCCTGGCGGTGGCGGAGTACGGGTTCTTGACGTGCTGCGCCTCGTCCGCGACCAGCAGCCCCCATGCGCCGCCACCAGCGCCGGCACCGGTGCTGGTGCTGGTGGCGGTGTGTGTGCCGGCACCAGCACCGGCGCCGGTGTGGGTGAGGTGTTCGGTGTCCAGACGCATCGTGGCGTAGGTGGTGAGAACCACTTCGTCGGGGGCGAGGTCGTCCAGGGTGCGGGTGGGGCCGTGGAAGCGGCGCACGGGGGTGTTGGGGGCGAAGCGTTCGATCTCGCGTTGCCAGTTGCCGAGCAGCGAGGTCGGGCAGATGACGAGGGTGGGTCCGGCGGTGGCGGGGGTGGTTTGGCGGTGTAGGTGCAGGGCGATCAGGGTGATGGTTTTGCCCAGGCCCATGTCGTCGGCCAGGCAGGCGCCCAGGCCGAGGGAGGTCATCTGGTTCAGCCAGGTCAGGCCGCGCAGCTGGTAGTCCCGTAGCGTCGCCCGGAGCGCGGCCGGGGGCTCGAGTGGGGTGCGGCGGGCGGTGGCTTCCGGGTCGGCCAGTCGCTCTTTCAGCTTCGCGAGCCAGCCGCCGGCGGTGACCTCGACCCGTTCGCCATCGGCCTGGGTGCTGCCGGCCAGGACCGCGGCCAGGGCCTCGACGGGAGTGAGGGTGCGGGCCTGGCGCTCCCGGGCCCGGCGCAGCGCCTCGGGGTCGATCACCACCCACTGGTCGCGCAGCCGTACCAGGGGGCGTTGGGTTTCGGCGAGGCGGTCGAGTTCGGTGGGGGTGAGTTGGTGGCCGCCGATGGTCAGCTGCCAGCGGAAGGTGAGCAGGGTGTCCGTGTCCAGGAGGGAGGGCAGGTCGGAGGCGGCCCGCTCGGCGGGTTCGATCACGGCGTGGGCGAGCAGGTCGCGGGCCAGTTCCTTGGGCCAGTGGACCTGGATGCCGGCCGCGGCCAGGTCGGTGGCGGCCTGGCCGAGGAGGTCCTGCACCTCGGTGTCGGACAGGTCCAGCCCGGTCGGGGCGGCGGCGGTCAGCAGCCGGCCCAGCGGCGGCCAGGAGCGGGCGGCGCGGCGCAGCGCCAGCAGGGTGTCGATCTTCGCCCGGGGGCCGAAAACGCTCGCGGCCGGGGAGCGGCCCGTCCAGATGTCGGCGGCATCCGTGACCAGCGTGGCCTCGCCCAGGCTGTGCAACTGAACGACCGCCCGAAAGAGGCCGTCCCTGGTCCCGCCGTCCCATGGGTCGTCACCGGCAGCCCGGGCATCCGGGCCGTCCGGGACGCCCAGGTCGTCGGTGTCGTCCCAGTCCCACTCGTCGTCGCCGAAGTCGGCCGGGGTGGGGAGTTCCAGGCGCAGGGACACCCGCACACCAGTATCCAGGCCTGCGGCTACCTGGTCCGCCCAGGCGCGCTGCTCGGGAACATGCTGCGGCGCCCTGGCCGCCCACGGTGCACCGCCGACGGCCAGCTGCGCGGCGGGAGTGCGCGGCAGTGTGTCGGCGATCGCGTCGAGGAAGGCCCGCAGCAGCGGTTCGGCCGCCGGCAGCTGCAGCGGTGTCACCCCGGGCAGCGGGATCGCCCGGGCCTCGGGCGGCATCGCCGCCGCCAATTCCCGCACCCTGCGGGCATCGTCCGGGTCGTACGGGCCGATCCGCCAGGCGTCGAAGCCCTGCGGACTGACGCCGGGCAGGAGCCGGCCACGGGCCAGCAGCTGCAGCGCGAGAACGGCCGCCGCACCCCAGAACGCGGCCGCCGGATCGGCACCCGGCACACGACGCGCATGGACAAGAGGCGCGAGGGCCTGCGGAAGCGGCACGATCGTGGCCGGGACCTCGCGGCGGCGCACCGAACTGCCGTGCGGCCGCACCACCGTGAGCCGGCCGTTCGCACCAGGCCAGGAGGCGGGCGAGGCGGAGGCATCGGTGTGGCAGAACGCCACCCGGCCCAGCCGGGGCGGATCCTCGGGCAGGAACACCGCGGCGCAGCCGGCCAGCTCCGCAAGCCGGTCAGGAGCCATGACCGCCGACGCTGCGTCCGGGGCGTGGCCGCCGGGCATGCCGGTGTCGGGGACGGCCTCGTCGGGGACCTCGATGACACGCAGAACCCTTGCCACGAACGGAAACCCACACTCTCCAGACGACTCCACGACCGGACACCGAGCGTAGCGAAAAGCAGCACCCGCAGGCAGGCCGGTCGACCCCATCCCACCGGCCGGGGCCCATGCTGTCCTGCCCGATGCCGGCACAAGCCCCGTCCCGTGCGGCCCGCTGCCCGGTGTTCCACGGTGAGGTCAGCCGGTGAAGCAGCCGACCGGGCAGACCACGGAACCCGTCGTTGACAGCAGCACGGGCCCGCGACCTGCCACAGCCGTCGCCGGCCGAGCCGGGCCATGCCCCACCATGCCCCAGTCCGGTCGACAGCCCTGTTCGGCGCTCCGGCAGTACCCCGCTGCCGGCGCTCCCCCGGCGCGCGCCGCACCACGGACAGTGAAAGGCGATGCAACCGGGCACGGGGGTCCCGGTCACACCGCCACACGCGCGAGCAGAGGGGGATCAGCTCACATCCGCCCACCCACCATCACACGAAACACCCACACCGATCGTGAGTGACATGTACTCAACCTCACCGCGGTGAGCCGATCGTGCTGGCAGATCAGGCAAAACCCCGGCGCGCCGAGCGACCAGTCCCATTGATCCGTCTCACTGCGGGGCGCCCCGACTGACGGGTTTCTGGTTGAGCAGCACGGTGCGCCAGCATAAGAAGCCCCGTCCCCTCCCATGGAAGGTCCGATGACCACTCACCTCACGTTCGACAGCCCGTCCGCCGACCAGGCCTACGCTCACGCCCCAGAGCTCGACCAGGAAGCAGCCGACGTCGCCCGCCTGCTCGTCTCACAGGAACTACTGGCCGCCTCTGCCGCCCGGCAGCGCGAGGCCCTACTGCGCCAGGCCGCGGTCGACGACCGGCGCTGGTGGCGGGACGGCACCGACCACTTACGCAACATCGCCCGCGTCAGCGCGCAGGGTCTGCTCTGGTTCGACTCCTCCTTCCCCCACCACACGGCAGGCCCCTGGGGTCCCGACTCCGCCCAGTGGCGCGGCGGTCCCGACAGTGCCCGCGCCTACCTCTGCAGGACGGCGACACCCTCGACGGCATCGCCCAGACCCTCGACCTGCCCGGCGGCTGGCCCGCCCTCTACGGCGCCAACCAGGTCGCCATCGGC
>NZ_JBFBJY010000156.1:0-8666 GCF_040702125.1 Kitasatospora sp. NPDC085895
GACACACATGGTGGTGATCTTCGTGGACGAGCCGCCCACGAAGATCACCACCGTCGACTCGCACCACGCAGTTGATCAGTTACCCAACACTTTCTGAGGCCGACCCCAGGTGACAGGTGCCGGCATCGTCGTGGTGCCACTGCCGTACGGCCTTTCGCACGCGAGGCGTCGGGGCCTGCGCGTGGCAGACTTCGACGTCAGCCCCGAAGCACTTCTGGGCTCGTCCATTGAGCAGGGGCCGAAATGCCCAGTTATGGACTGTCGGGTGTGAGCATGTCGCGGATGCACCAGCTCAGCCCGTCGCCGCCGGGACTGACGGGACGGATCCAGGGCACCTGCTCGAAAAGACTGCTGTGCCGCTGGGCGTCAGGGTCGGTCAGGAAGGAGTGGAGGTCGCTGGGGGCGGGGTCGTCGACCAGGCACAGCCAGGCGAGGCCGGCGCCGATACGGACGTGGGCAGGTCGGCCGGGATCCGACCACAGGTTCCGTGTCCAGCCACTGGCGTGGGCGTCCCGGTGTTCGCGGGCGAGTTGGGCGATCGCCAGGATCAACGTCACCTGGACCGCCGGATCATCCTCTGCAGCCAGCCGCTCATGCAGGGCGGAGGCAACGCGGGTTACCTCACCGGTCGCGAGGGCCAGGACGAACGCGGCCGCGGAGCGGACCCGCGGATCGGGGTCGGTCAGGAGCAGGAGTGGCAGGTGGAGGTCGCTCGCGACGGCATCGCGGGCGGCCTGGATCGTCCAGTCCACCGGGCAGTCCAAGGAGCCGACCATCAGCGGGTCCTCTGCGACCCGGAGGAGGCCCTCGCGGGTACCGTCGCCGAGGTGCTGGCAGCGCGCGCTCGTGGCGACCAGGATCAGGGTGTCCGCCCGGAGCCCGGGATGCCCGGTGGCCGCGATCCGGAGGAGGAACGGCACCGCCAGCGCTGCCACCTCGATGGTGCTGCCCTGGTGGTGCACAGTGGTCCACAGCTTTGACAGGGCGCGGTCGGCGGTCTCGAGGTCGTCGGCCGCAAGCATCCCGAGAAGACCGGGAATTCATCGCCCGGGCCGTAGAAGTGCGGAAACCGCTCCCACGGGATCTCCTCGTACCGGAACTCGTCCTTCACCTCCTTCGGAAGCGCGCCCAGGACAGCTCGCACGTCGCAGTCCGTGCCCGCCAACTTCTCCGGCCACCCGGCCCAACGGTCATCGTCCACAGCTTGATCTTCCCGCACGGCAGACCTCCCCCTGCGCCAACCATCCGATCCGCGAACACCTACGCCAGCTCCCGGCCGATTCACTGCTCGCCGCGCTACCGACGCAGCACTGCCGGGTCGAAGTCGAGGGGAAGGGTGCGGTGAGCGCGGTGGTCTCGCCGGCCTGGACGAGGCGGTCGGTGTAGGTGCCGTGCTCGAGGTGGCCTGGGCGGCGGCTGCGTGTGACGGCTGGGTTGCAGCCGCGCCGAGCGATCGGGCACCGGCGGTGCCCGGGAGCTGGGGCGCTGGCCGGCTGCTTCAGAGGAGGGACGTCTGGGCGTTGTACGTGCGGACGGGACCGGGAAGGACCGCAGTACCGGTGAGCGCTTCGTGCAGTCGGACGGCGAGGGAAGAGTTGCGACCGGCCGCCGGCTGCTTGATTGCCGTCTCCAGGGCCTCGGGATCGCCCACCAGGACAAGCATCCGCTGTGCGCGGGTGACAGCGGTGTAGAGCAGGTTGCGGCGCAGCAGCAGGTAGGAGGGTCCGGCCTTGGTGAGGGGGACGACGACGTGGGGGTACTCGCTGCCCTGGGCGCGGTGAACGGTGATGGCGTAGGCGTGGAGGAGTTCGTCGAGCTCCTCGAAGGCGTACAGGACGGTGCTGCCGTCATCGTCGAGGGTGACGTGGATGTGGCGGTCTTTGTCGTCGATGGCGGTGACGCGGCCGGTGGAGCCGTTGAGGACGCCTTTGCGCAGGTCGTTGCGGACGGCGATGACACGGTCGTTCAGGCGGAAGGGGCGGCCGTCGCCCCAGTGCTGCGCGTGGCCATCGTGGTGGGGGTTGACCTCGGCCTGGATGGCCGCAGCGAGCTCTTGGGTGCCGGTCGGGCCTTTGGTGCTGGGGGCGAGGACCTGGACATCGTCGGGGGTGATGGCGTAGGTGGTGGGCAGGCGGCGGGTGACGAGGTCGACGACGGTGGTCGGGATCTGTGCGTCGGGTACGGGTAGGAACCAGAAGTCGCCGCCGCTGCGGACGGGCATGCCGTGACGGATCTGGGCGGCGTTGCGGATGATGGCGCTGTCCGCGCTCTGGCGGAAGACCTCGTCGAGTTCGGTGCGGGGGATCGCGTCGACGGCGAGGAGGTCGCGCAGGACCTGGCCGGGGCCGACGCTGGGGAGCTGGTGGACATCGCCGACCAGCAGCAGGTGGACGCCCGGTGTGAGTTTGCCCAGGAGCCGGTCGAGGAGGGGCAGGTCGAGCATGGACGCCTCGTCGACGACGATCAGGTCCGCCTCCAGCGGGTCCCAGGCGTCGAAGAGGTTCAGCGGCCCGGTGTCCTCGTCACGGCGTTTGCCGATCATGCGGTGGACGGTGGTAGCCGTACGGCCGGTCAGTTCCTGCAGGCGCTTGGCTGCGCGGCCGGTCGGCGCCGCGAGCCCCACCCGGCCGCCGACCGTCTCCACGAGGTCGACGATCGTCTTCACCGTGAACGACTTGCCGCAGCCCGGCCCGCCGGTCAGCACCGACACCGGCTCGGTGAGGGCCATCCGTGCTGCCGCTTCCTGCGCTGGGGCGAGGACCAGAGCGCTGTCGAGGACGGGCAGCGGCCCGCCGCCGCGCCATGGCCCGAGCGACGCCAGGCGGGTCGTGGCACTGCGCAGACGGCAGATCCGTGCGGCCACGGAGACTTCGGCGGCGTGCATGCGTGGGGTGAATACCGCCGCCTGGAGGCGTCCGTCCCGCGGAACGTCCTGCACCACGACACTGCCAGTGGCGACCAGTGAGCCGAGCTGGTCGGGCAGCAGCTCGGCGAGTGTCTCGTCGCGGAGGTTCTGCAGCGTTCGGTGGAGCAGTTGGCGTTCGAACAGGAAGCACTGGCCGTCGCGGACCGCCGCCGTCTCCAGCGCGTGCAGCAGGGCCGCGCGCAGCCGCTCGGGGCTGCGCTCCGGCAGGCCGAGCCACAGCGCGAGCCTGTCCGCGGTGGCGAAGCCGATCCCGTACACCTCGGTGAGCCGGTAGGGGTGTTCCTGCACGATGTCCAGCACGTCCGCGACGTCGTGGGCCTCCCGGCGGACGGTGCGGAAGTGGTGGGCGATCCGCGGTGCGTGGGTGGGGGAGATGCCGGCGCCTTGCAGCAGCACCATCAGCTGCCGGATCTCCTGGTGGACCTGCCACGCGGCGACGATCTCCGCGTACCGGGCCGGGCCGATCAGGTGCACCTCCTGCAGGCGCTCGGGTGTCGTGTCGATGACCTGCAGGGTTTCCAGCTGGAAGGTGTCCACGATCGCGTCCGCCAGCTTCGGGCCGATGCCCCGCACCAGCCCGGAAGCCAGGTACTTGCGGATCGCCTGCAGCGTGGCCGGCTCGACGTATCGGCACTCCACGGCGTGGAACTCCTCGCCGTATGCCTGGTGCCGGCCCCGGCGCCCGGTCAGCTGCAGCGTCTCCCCAGGCTGCACCCCCAGCAGCGCCTCGCCCTTCGCGGTCAGGCTCCCGCCGTCCTCCACGCCCAGGCGCAGCGCGGTGAAGCCGCCGCTGCTGACGTAGAGGATCCGTTCGACGATGCCGTCCACCGTCTCCAGGCGTTGCTCTTCCATGTCCTCCCACCCATCGTGCATTTTCGATACGGCCTACCCGGCGTCCGCGGGGCCGAAAAGCCGCTCACGCTCGGCACCGTCTGACCGTGCGCGGCCGAGGACAGCACCGGAGCGGCCATCCGGCTGCTGCCGTGGGGGCATACGGGGTGGTGTGGCAGTCGTCGCCGCCCGCAGCCGCGCGATTGCCGGCGCAAGTGCTCTGCCGGAGTGCATGCAGGCGGCTTCGAAGGCACTGGCCGAGTAGGTTGGGCGGATGGCTGACAGCATTCCGGGCAATGGGGAAACCAGGGACCGGGTTGACGTCGTCTGGACAGTGCAGGGCCGGGAACGTACGAGGACCGTCACGAAGCTTTTGAACGTCCCGAGTGGCGTCGGAGCCATACTTTGCGTGACCCTACGGTGTACTGCCATCGAAGCGGTAGGAGCACGCCATCCCGCTCGGGCACTCCCAGGCCAGAGCATGGCGGCCGTCGCTCGCCATGCACGAAGCCGCTCTGCAGCGACTGCCCCCTGCCGCTACCGCTGGCGACAACTGGGCTATCGCTGGCGCCTGACATTCGAAAAGATGGGCAGTCGTGCCGGGCACTATAGATCCAGCGAACACAGCGGGACCTCAAGACACAAGTCTGGCTGCACCGTGGCCGCACTGGGTCTTCAACGCCGGGTACTGGAGCCGCACGCCGCAGCCCGCGCACCTGTCAGGGCAGGACCAGATCGATGCGCCGCTGGACTGGCCGGGCGCGCGCCGCGAGCACCGGGCCCACCACGAGGCCGGCCATGCCGTCGCCGCCCTGGCTGCCGGGGTGCCGGTCACACGGATCTGGCTTGCCCCGGGCGACGGCCGGGTCGCCGGACTGGGCGGCGGCACCGAGCTCCACCTCCCGCAGGACTGGGAGCTGGCAAGCCCGATCCTCGCCGCCGGCGAAGTCGCCGCCCAGCGCTGGCTGCTGCACACCGGCCGGTGGAGTGACGCCGCGGCGTGGGCGGTCGAGATGTCGGCCGCTGACGACCGGCGCCGCCTCGCGGACGCCGCCGAGCGGGCCGACCTTCCGTACGTCGAGTACCGCGGCGACTGGGACCGGGCATGCACCGAAGCCCGCCGTCTGCTGGCCTGCCAGTGGTTCGCAGTCGAGGCCATCGCCCTGCAGCTACTGCACGAGCCCGATGGCGCCATCGACGAGCGCGCCATCGACGAGCTGGCCGACGTCTTCGTCATCCGCTGACCCTGGTCGGCCATCCCCGTCTGCCGGGCACCTCCGTCCGTCGGCCGTACCACTACCCTGCGGGGATGCCGTACGAGCTCAACGCCGTCATCGGAGGCTTCGACCTGCTCAGGAGCCGGACTGCCGGGATCCGGGAAGCGACTGTCGCCCCGCTGCGACAGTGCATGGGGCTGGTGCCCGTCACCGAAGGGCTCCGTGAGGAGCTGTTCGGTTCGGCCCCGGCCTTCGAGCAGACCTTGAGCCACTGGTCCCAGGACGGGCCGATCGCCCACGTGGAGGCGGATTTCCACGGAAGGGACGGACACCAGGCCGCCGCCGTGTGGCGCACCGGCGCGAAGGTGTGGGGTCCGGCCCGTACCCGCGACTTCACCGGTCCACGGGAAGACTGGCCGATCAATGCCGCGCTCGCCCTGCTCGACGTCGTTCCGCGGAGCGCCGACGAGGCGGACCACCACGACCTGTTCCTGGAGGTGGGGCTCGGCCGGGAGCAGGACACGGACGGCTGGCAGTCGGCCGGCCGGGCCGCTCGATGGGCGGCGACCTACGGCGAGTGGCACGAGGAGCATCTGGCGGAGGAGGAGAGAGCAGTGCGTGCCGCTGCGGAGTTCGAGCGGAGCAGGCGGCTCGCCGATGTTCCCGTTGCCCTGGACGGCAAGGCGATCATGGGTCTGCTCGGCCTTCCTTCAGGCCCGTGGGTCGGCGCGGCCACTCGCCACCTCCAGGATCTGCACCTGGAACACGGCCCGCTGTCGGCGGAAGAGGCCGCATTCCGGCTGCGGATCTGGGCCGCGGGGCAGGACACGGGGCGTCGCGGCTGAGCGGTCCGGGCCCACTCCGCGCCTGGGCCCCGTCGCCCGCTGGATCCGGTTCATCGGCCGCCTCACCCTCCGACCGTGGCGGTGCCCGGCGGGTGCCCGCCGCGGCGAGCCCTTCGGCCTCCGCCAGCGGCGACGCACTGACCGGACGTCCGAACCGGTGCAGCGGCTGTTGTATCGGCCCGGGACGGTTCGGCAGCCGGTTCCTTCGGGCGGGTGCTTTTGCAGTCGTTCTGGACTTGTTGCTCGGGCTGCTCCGGTCTCCACCGTCGGATGGAGGGCTGCCGAGGGCACGACGGCCCGGACAGTCTCCGAATGGCGGGGGCAGAAACCCACGAGCGTCTCCGGCGGGTCGCCCGCACACTGCTTTTATGATCTATCGGTCATGTAGAGTTGGGCTGTGGAGACGAAAGAGGAAATCTACCGGCACCTTCGCGACCTGCGGGACCACCTGGTGGCCCAGACCGGGCGTCTCGCCGAGATCAGTGACGGCGAGATCGTCATGATGATGAGCCCCGTCCCGCTGCACGGGCTGACCGCCAAGCGCATCGTGCGCCAGCTCGACGCCCAGCTCACTCCTCCATTCGCCGCCTTCGAGAACACGGACACCGACGACGAGCGCCTGGGCAAACTGCGTATCCCCGACATCGTCGTGGTTCCCGAGCCCGCGATGGAACGGACCACCCCGCTCGACCCCCGCGACATCACGCTGGCGGTCGAGATCGTCTCCCGCTCCAATCCGGACAGCGACTACATCAAGAAGACCGCCGACTACGCCGCGATGGGCATCCCCCACTACCTGATCGTCGACCCGCGGCTCGGCACCTGCCTGCACCTGTTCCAGATCGGCACCCTGGACGGCCGCCCCGCCTACGAGGCACGGATGCCCTACAAGTACGGCGACGCCATCCCGATCGGGAACCTGCTCATCAACACGTCCGGGCTCCCCCTGTACAGCGACGCCGAACAGGAACCGCCCTCATGACCGCAGGCGACATGATCCGACAGCGACGAGAAGAACTCGGCTGGTCCCAAGCCCGCCTGGCGAGTGCCGCAGGAACCGGACAAGCCGTCGTCTCACGCATAGAGAGCGGCCACCTCAACCCCACCGTGGACATGCTTCGCAGGCTCGCCAGTGCCATGAACACCGAACTGCGACTCACCCTCCTCCCGCACGGCGACCCATCAGCACCTGAGCCAGCTGGGCGAACTCGTTCGCGCTGATCGCGGCCGGGCCGGGCCCGCCTGGGCCGAGCGTCACGCCGTCCTTTCGGACGTCGCTGTGCAGCTGGTCCAGCACGGTGTCGCAGTGCCGTAGGCCTCCTCGGGGCTGTGTCGCGGATTCTGGCGCAGGATGGCAGCCCGGCGCGGGTCGAACGTCACCCGTCGAAGTTGGACCAGAAGATCCCCACGCCCGCACCGTTCTCGTCCCGGCCGACCAGGATGCTGTTCGACGTGAAGTCACATGTGGGGAACACCAGGGAGTTCGCGCCGCTGGCCGGATCGACGACGATGTCGAGCACGGGGCTTCGGGAGCCGCTCTTCTGCTGCGCCTGGAATTCGGCCACGGCATGGGCCTCGGGGTCGCTGGCCTGCGCGAAACCGGCGGTCCGGCGAAGAGCCCCGCCGATGGCCAGGTTGCCCGGGGTGCTGGAGTAGATCGCCGACGCGCCGTCACTCAGCATGTTGACGTCGTCCGACGCCTCCTCCCAGCTCGCACCTGCCAGCGCCTGCGGGGTGGTACCTTCGGCGACCAGCGCGACTGCGGAGACGGTGGCACCCTGCTCGTCGTCCCAGTCGTACGCCAGGTACACCTCGTGCAGCCCGTCGGCGACGACGGAGAACGTGTAGAACTCCGCACCGTCGAGCCCGCACATCGCGATCTCCCCGCGGCTCAACAGCCGGCCCGCCAGCGTGAACCCGCCCAGATAGCCGCCATCGTTGGCCTTCAGAACTGTCTCGATTGCTTTGATCATCTGCATGCCGGCGAGTGTGCCACTCCGCTCCGACAGAGCCCCCGCCAGCCGTTCGAGCTGGCGACCGCACAGCTGCCGATGAGCGCTGTAGGCAGCGCCCCCCGTCCGGCTGGTCGGCGCGGTCGAGGCCACTGAGGTGCGAAGCCAGTCGTCCACCTGGGCCTGCAGGCTCGTCGGCTCGCAGAAGTCGCGCCGCGCCGCCCAGCCCCCGCCGCTCTCTCACCTGCTCCGGGAAGGCACGGCGGCTTTGCCGGTATCTGCCCGGGGGCTCGGCGCGAGCGCCGACGCGACGATGAGGGGGAAGCGGCCGGTCCAACAGCACGCTCCGATCCCGGGTTGTCGGGTCCAGCGTTTGCGACGTGCGCGGAGAGGACGCCCGATGGATCCCATCCCTGATCTTGCGTGGGTATCCCCGGCTTCGGCCGGGGAGGGAAACGCCTCCTTGGCCCGGAGCCGCGCAGCGGCGGAGCCAACGTGGTTGTCGGTGGCGCTCGGTAGGGTGATCTCGCTGGCCGTGATCTTGGAGGGGGTGGGTCGGGTGATCCGTGCGTACAAGTTCCTCATGCGGCCCACCGTGGGTCAGGAACAGGGGTTGTCGGCGATGCTGCGATCACTGCGCGCTGTACAACGCTGCACTCCAGGAACGCCGCGACGCCTACCGGCACGTCAGCCGGACGACCGTCCGCTACGGCCAGCAGTCCACGCAGCTCAAGGAGATCCGGGCGTTCGACCCGGAGCGTCAGGGCCGCTGGTCGTTCTCTTCGCAGCAGGCCACGCTGCGGCGTCTGGACAAGGCGTTCGCGGCGTTCTTCCGCCGGGTCAAGTCCGGCGAGACGCCCGGCTATCCGCGCTTTCGTGGGGTCAACCGGTTCGA
>NZ_JBFBJY010000157.1:0-8405 GCF_040702125.1 Kitasatospora sp. NPDC085895
GCGGTGCTGCTGCTCACCCTGCCCGGGGCGTTCGTCAACTACATCTGGCTGGCGCCGATGACCGCGGTCTACACGGTCGCCGCGCAGCGGGCGGCTGTTCAGCGGCCGCAGCGTGTCGGGCGTCTCCTTGAACTCGGCGACGAGGCCGCGTTCCCGGACGACCACGCTGAGCGGCACCCCGCCCGGGTCGGTCAGCGAGGACTGCTCCGTACGGAATGCACAGGTCATGGCGTGGCCGTCCCGCTCGACGACGAACTCGTAACGGTCGTCGAGGTGCCCGACCCGGACGAGCACGACGCTCATCCCTTGAACACCGCGTGGACGGTCCACTGCTGGACGAACTCTTCGAGCGTGACCATGTGGCTTCTCCCGTTCCACGGGTCGAGGATCTTGAGGGCGCCGGAACGCCGACGGCCCGGCCGGGGATCCGGCCGGGCCGCGGGTGCGACGGGTGGGTTCAGCCGTCGTACGGCTGGTCGTCGTTGAAGAGGTGCATGCCCGGGATCTTGAGGGTGCCGCCGAACTGGCCGGCCTGGACGGCCTTGGCCTTGTCCAGGGTGATGTCGAGCGGGATCGGCACGGAGCCGATCAGGTCCCACAGCCACTTGGGCAGGGTGTCCGGGGTGAGGGTGATCTCGCCCAGGTCGATCGGGATCGGCAGGCCGTAGATCGCCGAGAGGTGGCCGGAGAGGCTCTCCACGTACATGGTGATCGGGCCGTTGCGCATGGTCGAGGTGGTGCCGGGCGCGGCCTTCACGTGGAAGGTCTTGTCCTTCACCTCGATCGTCGACATGTCGAGGTCGCCGATGTCCACCGAGGCGGTGGTGAACTTCAGGACGCGCTTGGAGCCGGTCGGCGTCTTCACGTCGTACACGCCGTTGAACACCGAGCCGTGCAGGGCGAGCCTGCTGGAGTGCAGCACCCAGTTCTGGTCGGGCACCACGTGGCCGGTCGGCGCCGCCAGCGCCTTCTCCTTGCTGGTGTCCACCAGGCAGTTCGGGCCGGTGGCGGACGGCGAGGGGGAGGCCGACGGGCTCGCCGACTGCGTGGCCGCCTTCACGGCGGGGGCGGGCGTCGCGGCAGCCTTCGGCGCGGCGGAGGCGCTCGCGGCCGGGGTGGTGGCCGCCTGGGTGGTGACGGTCTTCGCGGTGGTGCTCGGCGCCGCGGTCGGCGTCGGCGTGGTGCCGGTCAGCGGCTTGAAGACGTCGCCGATGCCGGTGAGGATGTCGCCGATCACGTTCGGGGGCGTGGCGTCGGCCGACGGCGAGGGCTTCGCCGAGGTGGCCGTGGTGGTCGGGACGGGCACCTTGACCGTGGAGGGCGAGGTGGTCGCGCCGGACTTCTTGGTCCCGGCCTTGGCCGTGGCGGACGGCGCCGCCAGCACCTTGATCTCGCTCTTGGGGACGGGCGTCTCCTCGATCACCGTGTCCGGAGCCGTGGCGCAGGCCTTGTCGCTCTGGGTGTCGGCGACGGCGAGCGTGGTCGGCGTGTAGGCGGCACCCACCAGCATCGCGGTGGGCACGGCGGCGATCGCCATCACCCGGCCGCGGATGCGGCGGCGCACGCTCGTCCGCGGCGCGGCGTGGCGGGGACCGGGCACGGCGGCTGCGGCGGACTCGTCCCGGTCGGTCACCGCTGCTCCCCCGGGTCGACCGCCGGCGCGGCGTCGTCGGCGGCGTCGGCCGGGGTCTGCTGGGCGGGCAGCAGCGGCTGGGTGGTCCCGACCGGGGCCTCGGCCGTGAAGTCCGCCGTGGCGGCCTCGGCGGCGGGCTCCGCGGCGGGCACCTCCTCGACGGCGGCGACGGGCTTGAGCGGCGCCCAGGCCATCAGCAGGCCGCCGGCCATCAGGCCGAGGATCAGGCCGAAGCCGAAGCCGCCGAGGTTGGAGACCGGGATGGAGATCAGTGCGAGCAGCGTGGTCGCCACGCCGCAGAAGATCCGCACCAGCGGCTGGAACCACGCGGTCAGGCCGAGGCACATCATCAGGATGCCGATGATGAGTGAGCCGGCGCCGGCGGTGGTGGCCATCGACACGGTCATGCCGGCGAGGTTCAGCTCGGCGTAGGGGAAGTACAGGATGGGCACGCCGGCGATCATGGCCAGCAGGCCGCCCCAGAACGGCCGCGAGCGGCGCCAGTTGCGGAACCGCAGCCGCAGGTTGATGCCGCCGTCGTTCTCGGGCCACGCCTGGGCAGTTGCGCTGGACACGATGCAACTCCTCGATGGTTCGCTGCGAGGGGGAGGAAACGCCTGAGCTGCGGCCGGGGGCGGGCGGGCGCCCGCCTCCGGCCGCGGGATCCGTCATCGCGGTGCGCCGGTCGGCGCCCCGTCAGACGAGGATCAGTAGCACTCCTTGCCGTTGCCGTCGTCACCGACGTACAGCTTGAGGTCCAGGCCGTTGAGCTTGAAGGTGCCGGCCGAGGTGGCCCACGCGGTCTGCTTCACGTTGGTCAGGTGCGCCTTGGGGGCGGTCTGCGAGAAGCCGAGCAGGCCGGACGGCTTGCCGGTGCCCATCGAGCTCTTCCAGTTGGCGGTGGCGCTGGTCTTCAGCGTCGAGGCGTCCTGGCCGATGTTGATGTCGGTGAACTCGGCGTCGGCGGACAGCTGGTCGAGGTCGATCAGCAGGTTCTGCGCGGAGACCTGCTTCTTGACGTCGTCGCTCTTGCCGGCCTCCAGGCGCAGGGTCACCTTCGGCAGCTTCAGGCCGAGCAGCGCGGGCTCGCTGACCACGGACTGGCACATGCCCTTGATGGTGGCCGTGTCGAACGCGGAGATCGCGACCGCGTGCGGGGTGCCGTTGGTCTCGAAGTCGTACGAGCCGAACTGGGCGAAGTTCTCACCCGTCAGGTCTTCGGCGGTGACCTTGAAGCGCTGGCCGGAGACGTTGAACGAGGCGGCGAGCGCGTTGTTGGCCAGCGCCACGCCGATCGCCGCGGTGGCGGCGATGCCCGGCACCATGGCGATGCCGAAGCGCTTCCAGCTGGTCTTGCCGAAAGTCTGGGACATGCGTGTGTCCTCCTTCTAGGACGTACATCTCCGGCCGTGTCCGGTGCGTCCCGCACCGGCCCGGGCCTGGGATGGGAGAGAGCTACGTCCTCGGTAGCGGAGAGCGCCAGCGCGTCGTGGGCCGACGGACATGGCGATCACCCCCGAGCGACAACCGGCGACCGCACGGCTGCGCGGTCGCAGGAAGGACAGGAACCGCGTGTGGGATCTGCGGCTACCCCCCTGCCCTCCAACCGCCGACCGGGGCCGGCGGTTACCCGATGGGGATTCCCTGAGCGGGACCGGGCGTGGGCCGATCGTGCTGGAATCCCGGGCCGAACACAAGGGGTCGATTACTGACGGGTAATCCAACAGTGTGCGCCGTTGATCATGGAAACAGAGGCTCGATCACTCTGAGTCACATTCACCGTGGGCGACACATCCGCAATCCGCAGGAAACGGCGCTGAAACACCTCAGCCGGCCACTGAACGTGACCAGCTGAGGGTGGTTGTCAAGATTTGATTAAGCTCTACAAAATCTCCTGGATTGTCGCCAAATCCCCAGCGACACCGCAGGTCACACGCCGTGCCACCCGCCCGGGCCGGGCCACTGCACCCGGCCGCGGCAAAGCCGCCCGGCCACTGCCGTCAGAAGAGCACCCGGGCGAGGGCGCTGCGCGCCGCGACCACCCGCGGGTCCTCCGGGCCGATGACCTCGAAGAGCTCCAGCAGCCGCAGCCGCGCGGCGTCGCGGTCCTCGCCGGCCGTCCGGCCGACGGTGTCCACCAGCCGCCCGAAGGCGTCCTCGACGTGCCCGCCCACCAGGTCCAGGTCGGCCGCGCGCAGCTGGGCCTCGACGTCCTTCGGGCCGGCGGCGGCAGCCGCCCGCACCTGCTGGGGGTCCATGCCCTCGACCCGCTGCAGCAACCGGGCCTGCGCCAGGCCCAGCTTGGCCTCCGTGTTGCCGGGCTGGTCGGACAGCACGTTCTGGTACGCCTGGACGGCGCCGCCGAGGTCGCCGCGGTCCAGCGCGTCGTGCGCCGCCTCCAGCGCCGGGTCGGACGGCAGTCGCGGCGCCTGCGCCACGGCCTCGCCGCCGGCCGCGTCCGCGGACAGGCCGGTGATGCCGAAGCGCTGCTCGGCGACCGCGATCAGCTGGTCGAGGATCTTGCGGACGTTGGCCTCGTTCTCGGCGCCCTGGAACAGCGGCACGAGCTGGCCCGCCACCACGGCCATCACGGCCGGGATGCCCTGGATGCCGAACTGCTGGGCGATCAGCTGGTTGGCGTCGACGTCGATCTTGGCGAGCACGATCCGGCCGGCGTACTCCTCGGCCAGGCGCTCCAGGATCGGGCTGAGCTGCTTGCACGGGCCGCACCACTCGGCCCAGAAGTCGACCACGACCGGGACATCGGCCGAGCGCTGCACGACCTCCGCCTCGAAGGTGTCCTCGGTGACGTCGAGGACCAGCTGGTGGGGCGCGGGTGCGGTGTCGCCGCCGGCCGCGGCCTGCCGGGCCCGATCGGCCCGGGCCTGCTCGGCCTTCTGGGCTGCCTCGCCGGCCGCCTTGACCGCGGCGAGGTCGACCGCTCCGCGAAGGGCGGCGCTGTTGAGACGCGAATTCCGTGACTGCATGGCACCATCCTCCCCCGTCCGCACGGGTGACGGGCGCCAACCGGCCGGAAACCTCGCCGAGTCGTTGCGCCTGCGCCACCCGACCGTGCGTCGGGGGCCGCCTCCCGGTGTGTAGCCGCTGCCGGCGCGGATCCCCATCCGCGCCCCGCACCGGCCCGATCCCATGGGCACGACGCGTGGTTGCCGCTCTTTCGCTACGAGTCGTAGCGTATCTCCATCCCGGGCCCGTCCCGCAAGACCCCCTCGGCGCCGCAGGACGTGACCTGCCCCACTTTCCGCCCGCCGGTGGCTGCTGACCGGGGGTTCCGGTCGCTACCGTTACCCGGACCGACCAAGTTACCAACCGGTAAATTTTCAGCTAGGAGGCTCGGTGGCCCCCACCACCCAGCAGCCGGCTGCCCCGGACGCCGCCGCCCTTCCCCGCGGCAAGGGCCGTCCGCGCAGCGCTGCCGCCGACCGGGCGATCCTCGACGCCACCCGTGAAGCCCTCGCCGAACTCGGCTGGGGCGGCCTCACCATGGGCGACGTCGCCACCCGGGCCGGCGTCGCCAAGACCACCCTCTACCGGCGCTGGCCGTCCAAGAACGAACTGGTCGTCGACGCCGTCGCCAGCCTCTTCGACGAACTGGAGATGGCCGACCTCGGCAGCCTGCGGGCGGACATCGCCGCCACCGTCGCCCAGTTCGCCGACCTGCTCGCCCGGCCGGAGTCGCAGGCCGCGCTGATGGCGCTGTTCGCCGAGGGCAGCCGGGACCCGCAGCTGCGGCTGCGCATCCGCGAACGCATCGTCGACCCGCAGAAGCACCTCGTCCGGACGGGACGGGCCAACGCCCAGGCCCGCGGCGAGCTCCGCTCGGACCAGGACGAGGCGGCCGCCTGCGAGGAGATCGACCTCGTCTTCGACATGATCGCGGGCGCCGTCGAGCACCGGCTCCTGGTCGCCGGCGAACCCATCACCCGCCGCTGGCTGGACCGCTTCACCACCCTGATGCTGAGCGCCCTCGTCGGCCTGGACGCCTGAGCCGGAGGGCCTCACGGCACCCGCCGCCGGCCGGAAGGCGGTGGCCGGAAGGCGGTGGCCGGAACGTCCCCGCCGATTGGTTCGGGCGTCCTACGACCCGTCGACGGCACGGACCGGGCCCCGGAACGCCGGAGCCCCTCCCCGGGGCGGGGAGGGGCTCGGTCGCAGAGGCGGGCGGGGGCTCAGGCGGAGACCGGCTCCGGGGTCTCGATCAGCGGGGCGACGTCGCGGGAGACCTTGCGCTCCACGAAGAAGACGGCGGTCGGGATCGTGCCGGCCAGCAGCACCCAGGCCAGCCTGCCCATCGGCCACTTCGCCTTGGTGCCCAGGTCGAAGGCGAGGACCAGGTAGACCACGTACAGCCAGCCGTGCGCGATGCCGACGGCGCTGGTGAAGCCGCTCGCGCCCGAGACGTCCAGCACGTACTTGGCGATCACGCCGGCGGTCAGCAGGATCAGCAGGACGCCGGTGATGTACGCCAGCGCCCGGTATCGGGTCAGCACGCTCTGCTTCATACCGACGAGGGTAACCGCAGGGTGCGGCCGCTCCGGCCGCACCCCCGCCGGACGCACCGGCCGGGTCAGGCCCCGCCCTCCTCCGCGGACGGGGAGAAGTCGCCGGCCGCCACCCGCAGCGGACGGAGCAGCTCGAAGACCTGCGCGCACTGCTCGTCGTCGTAGCCCTCCAGGCCGAAGTCGATGGCCATCAGTTCGCGGGTGGCCTGCTCGACCACCTCGCGGCCGCGGTCGGTGATCGCGGCGAGGACGCCGCGGCCGTCGGCGGGGTTGGGGCGGCGGGCGACCAGGCCGTCCCGCTCCAGGCGGTCGACGGTGTTGGTGACGCTCGTCGGGTGCACCATGAGGCGCTCGCCGATCTTGGAGAGCGGCAGCTGGCCGGCCCGGCTGAAGGTGAGCAGCACCAGCGCCTCGTACCGGGCGAAGGTGAGGCCGTAGGGCTTCACCACGGCGTCCACCCGGGACAGCAGGATCTGGTGGGCGCGCATCACCGAGGTGATCGCCGCCATGGACGGGACGGCGCCCCAGCGGCGGGTCCACAGGTCACCGGCGCGGGCGATCGGGTCGAAGTCGAGGGCGAGGGGCTTGGGCACTCTTCCACCGTACCGGCGTACGGGGGACGGGGTAGCAGGTGTCCACGATGGTGGACAAGGGCCGGTTCTGGCGGGATCACGCCAAGCGATTTCTGGTCCGTACCAGGGCTCCGCACGGCCGAAGCACGCCCGCAATCTTGCTTCTGGCGACGGGAGTTGGGGCCGGAACGCGATCATACGGGTTTCCTCCGCATGGAAACGACCAATCGGACGGGCGAATTGGGCGCTTCGGGCGCTTTGCAGGCTCGCGTCCGGATGGCGAGTGGTGGCCAACTCCCGATCGAGACCTGTCATTTCACGATCTGCATTGTCATGCTTCTCGCCAGCTTCGTTCGACCCGCCGGCCCCCACCCCTCCGGCGGACGTCATCGAACCGCACGGAGCAGCACGTCCGCGCCCGTTCCGCCCCAGCAGGCACTAACCCCGGTGCCCCGGAACGCGGCGCCACCGCGCACACGCGGTTGATCCGGAAGGAACCCGTACGTGAAGCGAAAGCTGACAGTCGGAGCCGTTCTCTCTGCGTCGGCGGTCCTCGCCAGTGCAATCCAGGTCAGCGCCGGCATCGCGCAGGCCTCCCCCGCTCCGGTGGGCCCCGCCGCCCCCGCCGAGCAGCGTGCCGCGCTCATCGCGCAGGCCGGCGCCGAGGCGCCCTCCGCGGCCCGCACCCTCGGCCTCTCTGGCCAGGAGCAGCTCGTCGTCAAGGACGCCGTCGTCGACGCCGACGGCACCCGGCACGTGCGCTACGAGCGCACCTTCGCCGGCCTGCCCGTCCTGGGCGGCGACCTGGTCGTGCACCAGGACGCCAAGGGCGCCGTGAAGTCCGTCGACCGCGCCGTCCAGGGCTCGGTCGCCCCGGCCACGCTCACCCCGAAGCTCACCGCCGCGCAGGCCGCCTCCAAGGCGCACGGCGCCGTCGCCGCCACCGTCGGTGTCGCCAAGGACGCCGACGAGGCCGCGCTGACCTCGGTCGCCGCGCCCGCGGGCGGCAAGCTGGTCGTCTGGGCCGCCTCCGGCAAGCCCCGCCTGGCCTACCAGACCACCGTCGAGGGCATGCGCGCCGACGGCACCCCGAGCCGCCAGCTGCTGGTCACCGACGCCGCGACCGGCGAGGTCCTCTCCAGCCACGAGCAGGTGCAGACCACCAACGCGACCGGCAGCGGCAAGGGCGTCTTCGTCGGCTCGGTCACCCTGACCACCAACTACACCGGCTCGACGTACCAGCTGAAGGACGCCACCCGCGGCGGCCAGTACACCACCACGCTCAGCAACAAGACCAACGGCACCGGCACGCTGCTGACCGACAGCGACAACGTGTGGGGCACCGGCCTGGTCTCCAGCAGCCAGTCCGCCGCCGTGGACGCCCAGTACGGCGCGGCCGTGACCTGGGACTTCTACAAGAACACCTTCGGCCGCAACGGCATCAAGAACAACGGTGTCGGCGCCTACAGCCGGGTGCACTACGGCCGGAACTACGTCAACGCGTTCTGGGACGACTCCTGCTTCTGCATGACGTACGGCGACGGCGCGTCCAACACCCACCCGCTGACCGAGCTGGACGTGGCCGGCCACGAGATGAGCCACGGCGTCACCGCCAACACGGCGGGCCTGAACTACTCGGGCGAGTCCGGCGGCCTGAACGAGGCCACCAGCGACATC
>NZ_JBFBJY010000158.1:0-8330 GCF_040702125.1 Kitasatospora sp. NPDC085895
CGGGTGTTCATCCCGGGGATCGTGGTCAGCAGTTCGATGCGGCGGCGAAAGGGCCGCACCTGAGCGTCGATGCGCTTGCTGAGCCGGGTCTCCATCGCGTTGCAGGCGTCGATGCGGTCGAGCATCGCGCGGACCAGGAACGCGTGGTGACTGGTGAAGCGGCCGGTGAGTGCCTGGGCGAGGATCTCGCGCTTTCCGCGCATACGCCGCAGCGCCAGTTCCGCGAGGACCAGCGGGTCGCGCTCGCCGGCGACGAGGGCCTCCAGCATGGCCCGGCCGGACTTGCCGACGATGTCCGAGACGACCGAGGAGAGCTTGATCCCGGCGTCCTCCAGCAGCTTGTCCAGGCGCTGGATCTCGCGGGTTCGCTCTCGGACGACCTCGGTGCGGTAGCGGGTGGTGTCCCGCAGCTCGCGGATCGGCTGCGGCGGCACGAACGAGGGGCGGACCAGGCCGTGCTCGAGCAGCTTGGCGATCCACTCGGAGTCGGCGACGTCGGTCTTGCGGCCCGGCACGGTCTTCATGTGGCGGGCGTTGAGGAGCCAGCACTCCATGGCGTCCTCGAGGACGTAAAACACCGGTTTCCAGTACACACCGGTGGCCTCCATACCGACCAGGGTGACGCCCTCGGACAGCAGCCAGTCCTTCATCGCCAGCAGGTCGCGGGTCATGGTGGAGAAGACCCGCACCTCGCTGCGGCGCCGCCTGCCTGCGGTCGGTATACGCAGACAGACCTTCACATCTGTCTTGCTGACATCGATCCCGGCGCATCTCTCGTGGATCACGTCCATGCCGTGCCCCCTTGGTGTCCGCATCGTGCAGGGCGGGACCGTCCAGGGGAGCCCGGCAGGCGGGAGAGGCTAGTACGCGTGCTCGAAGCAACACTTCGGGGTGCCTGTCGAGGGACTCCCACCGTCCTACTCTGTCGCGGGCTCGAAGGCGCCAAGCCGATATCGACGTCAACTGGACGGCCCCACCCAGATTTTCGGCCCGTCAGGGTGGGTCCTCAAGACCCCGGACTACTCTGTCCCGTAATCGGTGGTGGCGCTCTGTGGTGGTCACGGGAGGCGGATGTGGTGGCGGAGTAGAGGGAACCCGGCCCGGCCGTGCATCTGTCTCATGATCCGTTTGGTTCGCGTGTTGACGCCTTCGGTGCGGCCGTTGTGGAAGGGGAGGGTGAGTTCGGCGTCGACGGCGGCCCGGTCGAGTTCCAGGCCGTTCGTGAAGGAGTGCGGGTGGGGCAGGTCGACGGAGCGAGCTGACGTGATCCAGTCGGTGAGCTTGGTGTCGTTGCCCTCGGCCGGCACCAGCAGTTGCGCGAACTCTCGAGTGAGACGGGCGAGTTCGGTCATCTCGGGGCAGCTTTGGGTGAGGTCCCTCGGGAGGGTGGTGTCCTTGTCGCGCAGGTTCTCGGGGTGGGTGAGGAGGAGGCGGGCGAAGTGCCGTGGGGTGGTGACGGGCTTGTCGCCCTCGGTGCGGCCCTGGGCGAGATGGCGGACCAGGAGGTTCGTGCTGCCGGTGTGGTCCAGTTCCTTGATCTCGCGCAGCAGGTGGGCAGCCGGCACCGCGGGGTCCTCGGCCCGGGGCCGACGCAGGTGGTCGCGGTAGGGATCGACGCGTGTGGGTTTGTAGCGCGGTGCCCGGCGCTCTGCGGTGGGCTCCGTCATGCGGGCGTACTGCTTGACGGTGTTCAGGGCGACGTCGAGGCGGCGGGCGCATTCGAGCAGGTCGACGCCCTGGCCGAGCAGCTTGTGGACCTGGTGCCAGCGTTCGTGGGTGGTCTGCTCGCGGACGCCCCCGGGCCGGGCGGGGTTCACCGCGGTGGCCCAGCGGGCCGCGTGGGAGCGGACCTCGGCCAGGACCTTGCCGCACGGGTTGCTCCACAGGTGCCACCGGTCGCTGACCTGCACCGCTTCGGGGAGGGCCTGGCGGATCGCCGCGCCGTAGGAGCCGGAGCCGTCGCGGCGGACGTACTCGATCCCGGGGTGCTCGCGCAGCCACGCGACAGCGTCTGCGTCGTGCGGTCGGGCAGGACGTCGATCCGCTCGCCGGTCTCGGCGTCGGTCAGCACGGTCGCGTAACGCTGCCGCCGGCGCGGGGCGAAGTCGTCGACGCCGAGCACGTGCGGGACGCGCCGCGGGGGCATCGTCTGGCGCATGAGCACGCGCAGGGCGGTCGAGCGGGAGATCGTGCAGGCCGGGACGCGGGAGAGGCGGGCGCCCGCCCGGCCCGCTGACTCCATCACGACCTGCCCGAGTTGGTCGGCGAGCCGGCGCGTTCGCCGCTGGTAGCGTTCGATCAGGCCGGGGACCTGCTCGCGGAACGTCTGCCGCGGGCAGCCCAGAACCGGGCAGACCATGCGCCGGACCCGCACCGACGCCACGACCCGACGCCCGTCCATCGGCACATCCGTGACCACCCGCCCGTGGAAGGCCTGCACCTGTCCCGTCGGCTGCCCGCACAACGGGCACGGCACCGGAGTCTCCTGGTCCGCGCCGACACCCGGATGACCTGGCCCTCGTCCGCCACATCCTCGACGACGAGGGCCGACAGCCCGGAAAACACCACGCTCACAAGCTCGTTGACATCACGCACACCATGCCAACGACGACCGTCACCCTTCGGTACCACCGATTACAGGCCAGAGCCGTTGGCTGGACACTCCCGTTTCACCGGATCAACAAGCATTGTTGGCAGCGAAGTTCGAAACGATCCTCCCGCACTTGGACGAGCGGCAGCGGCGTCTGCTGATAGGAGCGGAAGCGCGGTCGCTCGGCCACGGCGGGATCCGGCTGGTCGCGCGGGCGGCGGGTGTGCGGGAGGCGACGGTGTCGTTCGGGGTGCGCGAGCTGGAGTCCGGCCGGCCACCGCTGGGACGCGTCCGGCATCGGGGCGGCGGCCGCATCGGGTCGCGGACCTCGACCCGATGCTGCGGCCCACGCTGCTGGCGCTGGTCGAACCCGGTGAGCGCGGCGATCCGATGTCACCGCTGCGGTGGACGACGAAGTCGACGCGAAACCTGGCCGCCGAGCTGGCCGAGCAGGGCCCGGGGCTTGGACACCTCGCTCCAAGGGTTGAAGATCAAGCTAGGGGCGTGTGGAACGGCGCGGTCCGGGAGCGGGCACCGCAGTGCCACCGGTCGGGTGCAGGTCCGCGGGTGTGCCCCCGTCCGCTGTGCGCAGGTCCCCGCGCCCTTGCAGGGACGCCCGCGGTGCGGCCGCGGCGCGGCGGGCCTGTGCGTCGGGCACGGTGAAGGCGAACAGGCCGGTGGCCACCGCGATCGCGGCGAGGACGAGGTAGGCCGTCCGGTACGCGGCCAGCGGCGGGCTTGCCTGTTCGGGGCCGCCGGCGCCGAGCACCAGGACGGTGGTCACCACGGCGGGGGCCAGGGCGTTGCCGGTCTGCCGGACGACGGTGTTGAGGGTGGCGGCGTGGGCGACGTCGGCCTTGGAGACGGTGCTGAAGGAGGCGATGGTGGTGGGCACGAACACCCCGCCCATCGCCAGGCCGAGCAGGAACATGTAGCCGCGGAAGGCCCACAGGCCGGTGTGCTCGTCCGCGGCGGCGAACAGCAGCAGCACCCCCGCCACGCCCAGCATCCCGGTCCCGATGATCACCCGCGGGCCGATGCGGGCGTACACCGCGCCGACCAGCTGCATGATGAGCAGCACCCCGAAGGCCTCGGTGAAGGTGGTGCTGCCGCTGTCCAGCGCGCTGCCGCCGCGGGCCTCCTGGATGTAGAGCGGGCCGAGGAACATCGCGCCCATGATGGGCACGTAGCCGACCAGGCAGATCAGGTTGGTGTCGCGGAAGAGCCGGTCTCCGAAGAGCCGCAGCCGCAGGACCGGCTCGGCGGTGCGGAGTTCGACCGTGACCGCCGCCGCGAGCAGCACGGCGCCGGCCACCAGCGGGCCGAGCACCCGCGGGCCGGTCCAGCCCGCCTCCGGCCCGGTGCAGACTCCGTACATCAGCGCGGCGGTGCCCGCGGCGCTCAGCAGCAGGCCGGGCAGGTCGAGCCGACCGGCGGCGTGGTCGCGGTGCTCGGCGAGGAAGACGAGGCCGAAGAGCACCGCGGCCGCACCGACCGGGACGTTGACCCAGAACACCCAGCGCCAGGAGAGGCCGGTGACGAGCGCGCCGCCGAGCAGCGGGGCGATCGCCGGGGCGATCTGCTGGGGGATGATCAACAGGCGGGCGAGCCGGACCTGTTCGGCCTGGGTGAAGGTGCGGAAGAGCAGCGCCTGCGAGGTCGGCATCAGCAGGCCGGCGGCAAGGCCCTGCAGGGCCCGGGCGCCGACCAGGGCGCCGAGGCCCGGGGCGGCGCCGCAGAGTGCGGAGGCGCCGGTGAAGGCGGCGAGCGAGAGCAGCAGCATCCGGCGGCCGCCGAACCGTTCCACCAGCCAGGCCGAGGCCGGGACCATCATGGCCAGGCAGACCGGGTAGACCACGACGACCCCGGTGAGTGCGGCCGGGGTCAGCGCGAACTGCCGGGCGATGCCGGGCAGCGCGACGGTGGTGATCGCACCGTCGACGATGCAGATGAAGGTGGTCAGGACCGTCATGATGGGCACGACACGGCGCTGGCTCAGGCGGGTGCTCATAGAAGCTGAGCATACTCACTATGATGGTGCTCAGAAAGACTGGGGACGGGGACGGACACGGCATGGCACAGCGGCAGGCGGACAAGCGCGACTTCGGCAGCAGCGACGTCCTGGTGGACGAGCTCTTCGCCACCACGCAGCGGCTCCGCGCCTTCGTCGACGGCAGGCTGCGCGAGCACGGCGCCTCCGTCTCACGGTTGCGCACCCTGCGGGTGCTGGCCCGCGCCGGCGGGCCGCTGCGCATGCGCGACCTCGCCGAGCTGGTCGGCAACGCCCCGCGGACCACCACCACGATCGTCGACAGCCTGGAGAAGGACGGCCTGGTCGAGCGGGTCCGGCACCCGGAGGACCGCCGCGCCTTCCTGCTCACCCTCACCGAGGAGGGCGTCCGCCGGCACCGCGAGGCCGAGGAGCTCGACCGCGCGGCCCTGGCCACCGCCACCGGCGCCCTCGCGCCCGCCGAACGCGAGCAGTTGCGGTCCCTGCTCGCCCGCATCCGCACCACCGTCGGCGAGCGGACGGCCGACGCCGACGCCGGGCTCTGACGCCCTGCACCCGACGCCCTGCACCCGACGCCCGCGGCAATGCGGCACCCCGTCCGGGTATCGGACGGGTGAAACCGGCCGTTCGGCCGTCAGGGTGACGTATCGTCCTGCCGAAGGTGATCCTGACCCGAAGGAGGAGATCACCTCGCGTTACGTCCTGCTGGGCCTCGGCCTCGCCTGCCCCGTCCTCGCCCTCGCCGTCTTCCTCGCCGCCGCCCGGGCCGGTGCCCGCAGCGAGGGGGAGGACGACCGGGCCTGAGCCCGGACGCGCCCCGGTCACCCGGTCAGCGCGTCCACCAGGTCCCCGAGCTCCCGGTCGGTCAGCGGCCGGCGGTGGGCCAGCTTGTTGCGCGAGGTGCGCAGTGTGGACAGCCGGTTGTACTGCGCCGTCCCGAAGCGCACGTCGCGGCGGCGGACGGCCGTCCAGATGTCGCCCAGCTCCATCGAGGCGAGGTCGGCCGGCCCGCCCCGCCCGCCGTCCCGGTCGACGTAGGTGGCGGCGAGGTGCCGGGCACCCCGGGCGGCGGCCTGCGGCAGCAGCGCCACCAGCCGGGCCCGGGCGTCGTCGATGAGCGGCAGCAGCACGCGGTTCTGCGCCTGCCACACCAGCTTGTCCAGGCGGTCGCGGCCGTCGGCCCCGGCCAGCCACTCCACTGGCGAGCAGCGCACCTGCCCCTCCCAGCTGTCCAGCAGCCCGGCCTGCCAGGCCGGCCGGAGCGACGGCTCGGGGGACGGTGCGTAGGCCGCCGCGGCGTTCGCGGCCGGCGGCGGGGCCGCCCCGGCGGCCGGCCGGCACGCCGTCAGGGCGGGGACCAGGTCGTCCGTCCGCCCGTTCCAGCGTCCGGTCAGGCGCGCGGCCAGCGGCAGGTCGGGGCCGCAGACCTCGACGACCGTCTCGTGCCGCACCGCCGCCAGGATGCGCTTCCCGGCGGTGTGCCGGCCGTGCGCGGACCGCCCGTCGGCCTCCGCCTCCGCCACCAGGGTCGCCGTGTCGAGCCGGCCCCACACCGACCACCACCAGTGGACGGCGCAGAGGCCCGGATCGAGAGCCTCCGGCGCATCGGGGGCGAGGTCCTCCGGCCGGGCGGCGACCAGCAGCCGGGGCCGCCGGGCCGGCGGGAGGCCCGCGTTCTTCACGGCGGCCTGCAGACGGCGCATCAGGCGGGAGAGCGCCACCGGGTCGTCCTCCCGCCAGGCGCGGACGATCACCACGGGGGCGCGCCGGTCCGCGCCGTCGACGAGTTCCTCGACCGGGTCGCCGACGAGCCCGAGCTGTCCGGCGAGCCGTTCCGTGAGGCTCGGCGTCCCGAGCGGCGGAGCCGGCGCGGGTGCCGCGGGCGCCGTCCAGCCCCCGAGGCCGTCGTCGTAGTCGAAGCCGACGTCCCCGAAGGCGTAGACGCCCGGCCAGGGCTCCTCGTCGGCGCGTTCCGCCGGCCCGTCGGCCCGCGCCGCCCGGCCGCCGCCGGGGCCCGGAACCTCGACCACGTCGTCGAGGTCGGCGAGCAGCCGGTCGAGGTACAGGTCGGCCCGGCCGCGTTCCACCTCGTGGCCGGGCAGCAGCCACAGGCAGCCCAGGCCGGAGGCCAGGTCGGCCGCGACCCGCGCGAGGTGTCGACGCGGCCCCGGCAGCCGCAGGAGGTCCGCCGCGGTGGGCCGGACGGCCGCGTCGTCGATCACCCGAGACCGCCTTCCCCGGCCTCCTGCAGCGTCTTGAGCGCGCGGAACGTCACCGGGTCGACGGTCACCCCGCCCGGGCGCTCGTCCAGCACGCCGAGGTGCTCCAGCTGCCCCAGCAACTCCTCGGCCTCGTCGATGCCGGTCTCCAGGACGATCGAGAGGTCCTGCGGCGTGGCGGTGGCCAGGCCGTTGCGGTGCTCCTCGGCGGTGAACACCTCGGCCCACTGGCAGAGCCGGTCCGTCAGGTCCCGGTCGAGCCCGGCGCGCCGGAGGTGGGTCGCCGCGGACTCCGGCCCGTCCAGCCGGACCGAGGTGAGCGCGGCGTCACGGGTCCGCCCGCCGCGGACCGCCGACATGACACGCTCGACGTGCCCGGGCCAGCCGCCGGTGGCCTCGACGAGGTTGCGCCGTTCCTCGGCCGAGAGGAACGGCGACTCGGGCCACGCCCGGACGCTGGTCGCGTTCCACCGCTTCGGCCGCACCACGGCCGCGCCCCGGCCGGCCAGCGCCGACGACGGCAGCGGATCGGTCACGACCAGCGCGCGGCGCCGGGGCACCTCCGCGCCGTCCGTGTCGGCCACCGGGCGCTCCTGGCCGATCGCGCCGGTGTACGCGGTGAGCCGCTCCACCGTCTCCTGCACCCGGGCGAGGCTCTCACCGCGCAGGTCGACGATCAGCATGTGCGGGGTGCGCAGCCTGGTGTGCTCGGTGATCGCCTTGACCAGGTCGTCCGAGGCCCGGTAGGCCAGCACCTTGCGGCTCGCGCCGATGTGGAGCCGCGCCGCCCGGTCGATCAGGTCGCTGCCCATGGCCGGCGAGGCCGCGACGACCGCCGTCCCCGCCGACAGCGCCTCGTGCCACTGGTCGTCGGTGAGCGGGCTCGTCCGGGCGATCTGCTCCCGGTCCACGCCCAGCGAGCGGCGGGCCACCCGGGGGTTGTAGTCGTACGGCTGGCTGAACTCCGTCGTCTGCAGCTCCGCGTCCAGCTCCTCGTACGTGCCGAGCATGTTGACGACGTTCGGGCTGCGCATCGCGAACGCCCGGCCGCCCTGCAGCTGGATGACCAGGCCGAGCCCCTCCATCTCGACCAGGTCGATGCGGACCTCGTTGACCCCGTCCTGCGGCGGGAAGCCCTCCGGCCACACCGCGCGGGCCTCCTCCAGCAGCTCCTGCGGGGTGTAGCCGCGGGCGCAGCCGTCGCGCAGGCTGCGCAGCGCGAGGATCAGGGTCAGGACCCGGTAGCGGTCCTCCAGGTTGATGGTCAGCCGCAGGCGGTCCTTGATCTGGTGCTGGATCCCCTGCGACGCCGTCACCTTCTGGACGTCCGCCTCGGTGATGCGCGGGCGGCTGCCGTCGGCGGCCAGCGCGCGCTCCTGCATCTCCACCACGAGCCCCTCGCAGAAGATCTGCACCAGTCGGGTAGCCGGGCCACGTTGCCGTGGCCCGGCCCCCTCAGAACCGGACGTGCACCTTTCAGCGCATCCGGCTCAAGCAAGCCCCGAGAGCT
>NZ_JBFBJY010000159.1:0-8313 GCF_040702125.1 Kitasatospora sp. NPDC085895
ATTCGCTTTGACGGACACCCCTGATCAGGGGTGTCCGTCAAAGCGAATCAAGCCCAGGGTGCAGTACTCGGTGTGGGCGAGCGCATCGCGCAGGCTCTGCCACTGGTGGGCGCCGAAGCGCCACCGGATCTCGACATGCGGCCCCTGCTCGATCAGGGCCTCGAGGTGGCAGGCCAGGATCGCGATCCGCTCACTGAAATCGAGCGGATCCCGGCGCAGCGGTGCCCAGTGCCAGTGGGTGAGGTCCTTCACCTCGTTGATCAGGTTGTTCAGCCCACGGGGCGGCGCCGCCCAGGACCAGGGCGATCGGCGGCAGGCCCTCCGAGCCGCTGCCCAGGCCCTTGACAAGCCCGATTGGGAATCAGTGTCGGCATGCGGGCGCAGCAGGCCCAGGGAGGCTGGTGGACAGGGCCCGCCCCAGTAACGCAAGCTCCGTGGCCCCCCGCGTTGGGCCCTCACCATGCCCGCCGGCAGCCCCGACCCCGCCGCCCAGAAGATCAGCACAGCTCAGCCAGCCCCAACTGAAACGCGGAGGTTAGCGCGGGCCAGCCCAGAAATGGCGGACGAAGTGACGGCCCGCGCGCCAGGGCAGGCCGGGGCCACGGACACCGTCCTCATGCCACCAGTGGAGCAAGGTATAGACGGTGGCCAGGATGCCGAGGACGAATCCGGCGGTGGACAGGAGGAATCCGCCGCCTTCTGGGCCATTGTCGATGATGCCGAGCACGCACAAGGCGGTGAGCGCGAGGGCAAGGGCTCCGCCGGCGGCCCAGCCGAGCCGCCAGGCCTTGGTGGAGCCGATGCTGAGGAGGGTGATGTCGACGGCGTCGCCGCAGGTCGCACAGGACAGGGTGGTCTTGCGGCTGCCGGTGGCGGGCCGTTCGAGGTCGATGCGGTGCGGTGTGGACGCTCGGATACGCGCGTTCCCGTAGGAGGTGTCGGAGAGCAGATGTGAGTATGGTGCCGACGGCACCGGGCCCAGATGGCGTGGCATGAATCCTCCTGTCCTTTAAGCCACTTGGCTATCACCCGTGTGGGGGATCTGTCTACGTCGGAAGTGGCCGACCACAGACGGCCGGACCGGTGGGCACACCCCACACACACCGGGCGCCCACCCCCCCCGTCATCATCCCCGCTACTGAGGTTTTCAGGGCGGGGTCGGTGGAGTGAGCGGCAGGCCAGTGCCAGCCAGGCATCCATCGATGAGGGCGGGTCGGAGTTGGATGTGCCGTAGGCCTCGGCGGAGGGTGCGGGTGAGGTGGTCGGGGTCGGTGAAGGCGGCGTTCGCCATCGGACCACGTCGCAGGAGCGACCATAGGCCTTCAACCGGGTTGAGGTCCGGCGTATAGGAGGGTAGTTGGAAGACGGTGAGCCAGTCGTGCGCCGCCGCGTACTGCTTCATGCCGGCGGCCAGGTGAGTGTTGAGATTGTCCCAGACCAGGACGATAGGGCCGCCGAGCTGGATGTGTGCCCGGACGGCGAGGTCGCGGTAGTCGGTCCAGGCGAAGCTCTTGCGGGCTCCCTTGAGCGGTAGGTGGAAGCGGGGCCGGTAGATCATCCGGCTCTGCTCGCCAGGTTTGTAGCAGCACAGCGCGGCCACCGATATCCGGCGCCGGGAGCGTCCCCGGACCCGGACCACGGGCGTGTGCCCGCGCTGGCCCCAGGTGCGGGTGCGCGGCGACGTCATCGCGAACCCGGCCTCGTCGCTGAGTAGGCCCGGGGCGCGGTGCCGGGATTGCTCCCGGTCCGTTTCCCCGGACCTCTCGCCGAACCCGCCGTGCGCCTCTCGACGCAACGGGCTCTCCACGGTCTCTGCCGTCAGGTGGTCTCGGGGACCCAGGGGCTGGGGATCTTGTTGCCACGGCAGCGATACCGGGTGACCGGAATCGCGCTGATCTTCCGCAACTCGATCTCGCCCGCCGCGATCGGAAGCCACCGCCCGCTGGGGGTGGTGAGCCGTCTGCGGACGTCCGACCAGTTCCAGTGATGCCGTTCTTGCAGCAGCCGGATAACCCGCCACCAGACGAGGTTGTCCAGGTTGCTGAAGGTGCGCTTCGCAACGGCATGCCGGAAGTAGTGGGCCCATCCGTGGGTGACCCTGTTCAGATTGATCAGCACCACGGCCAGGTCCTGCTGCGACGTTCTGTGGGTGAGGGTACGGATCTTCGCCTTCGCCGATCGCAGGGGCCGGTCGGCGATGAAGGTGTAGACGTACCACTTGTCCGTTCCCCTCTTGCGGCGCCACTGGATGTGGAACCCCAGGAAGTCGAACCCCTCGCTCAGGTGCACCAGTTGGGTCTTGGCTTCCGAGAGCCGCAACCCCATCGGTTGGAGCACTTGGGCGATCTCCTCGCGCAGTGCCTCGGTGTCCTGCCTGGTCCCGTGGACCAGGACGACGAAGTCGTCCGCGTAACGGACCAGCCGCCACGAGGGCAGGTCCTTGGCGCTTCGCCGTTCGCGCCGACTGCTGGTGGACAGTTCTCCGCCCGGTTCCCATGCCCGGTGCAGGTGCTCATCGAGCGCCGACAGGGCGATGTTCGCCAGGAGCGGGGAGATGATGCCCCCTTGCGGCGTGCCGGTGAAGGTCTCCTGATGTTCACCGAGCTCTGTGAGGAGACCGGACTTCAGGAACGCCTTCACCAGCGCCAGTATCCGCTTGTCCTTGATCCGTCTGCGGACCCGGTCCATCAGTGCGACGTGGTCGATCTCGTCGAAACACGCCGCGATGTCCGCGTCCAGCACCCACCGGTAGCCATGGGTGCCGTAGAAGTGGATCTCGGCAATCGCGTCCTGGGCCCGCCGCTTGGGCCGGAACCCGTAGGAGACCGGCTTGAAGTCGGCCTCGAAGATCGGCTCCAGCACCAGCTTCAGCGCGGCCTGGACGACCCGGTCGGCGATCACGGGAATCCCCAGCCGCCTCACCTTCCCCGACCCGCCCGGCTTGGGAATCTTGCGCTCCCGCACCGGTAGCGGCCGGAACGAGCCCTGCCTCAGCTGGGCCCGTAGGCCGTCAAGGAACCCGGGCACCCCGAAGCGCTCCTCAACGTCGGCGGCCGTCAGGCCGTCCACGCCGGGAGTGCGGGCTCCCCGGTTGCCGGCGACCCGATCGAACGCCGCGATCAGCGTCGCCGGGTCGTGCACGAGGTTGAACAGATCATCGAACCGGCGGCCGGGATCGGCCGCCGCCCAACGGTGAAGCTTGGCCTGCATCTCCGATACCCGCTGGCGTGGACCCACCAGGTCCGTCTCCAGCAGAGCGCCGCTGTTCAGCGGTGCGTCTTTCGGCATTGCAGTCTCCTTCCCTCCTCGATACCGCTGCCGCCCTTCCCCATGTGCGCGGGCTTTCCCCGGCTCGGAGTACTACGGCGGCTCCGCCCCACCCGGACCGTTCAGCGGTCGATGCGCCTATCCCCAGCTGAGCACTGGCCGTGCACGCCCGGGGAGTTGAGACCGGGTGGTTCCCGTGTTCACTGCGATTCGCTCGTTGGAGTAGGAGCCCGACTGTGTCCCTGCGGCATCGCCACGAGTACGCCGTAGACCTTCCTCGTGGCCTCCCGAACGGCTTCGAAATACCGATCAAGGAGTTCCCCGCTGCCCGCGGCATCGAGTACGCACCGCCTCCGGCCCAGATCCGCCAGATTCGAGCCGGTGTAGTCGTTAAGAGACGTAAAGACGCCGGTTCCTCGCGTACTCCTCTCCATCCCGCTCGCCGGACCCGCACCATCTGGCAGTGCTGGCACGTCCCGGCTTTGTCAGGGCCGCTCCCGCCCTCCCCGGCATCACCCGGATCAGGCTGCCCTCAGCTCCACCCCTCTGCTACGACAGAACGGCGGTGAAGGTCTCTCACCTCCACACGAATCACAGCGCCTCACGGCGCAACTCGAAGACGAGCCAGGCCCCGAGCGCCGCCGCGGTGCTTTACCCGCGGCCAGACCTCCTGCTTCCACAGCTCCACGGCGTGCTCGTCCCGCTCGAGCGCCCGGCGGGCCGGGGCCTGCCAGGACCAGCCGTGCCGCTTCAGCAGCCGCCACACCGTCGCAATCGACAGTCGCATCCGGAACCGGCGTCCGATCACCGCCTGGACCCAGGCCAGCGTCCAGCGCTGGTCCTCGAACCCGTGAGCGGCCGGGCCCTTGCTCAACTCCGCTTCCAGCTCGGCGAACTGGACCACAGACAGCTTCGGCACGCTCGCCGGACCCGCCGAGCGCAGGGCATCCGTCCCGCCTTCCCGCCAGGCCCACCGCCACCGCTCCACCGACCGCTCGCTGACCCGCAGATCCCGGGCGATCGCCGATGTCTTCTCGCCCGCCTCGAACCGGGCACAGGATGCCCGTCGTCGGGCAGCTACCGGATGCCAGACCTTGGGGGCCGCCCGATAGCCAGCCGCCGCCGGGCTGGTCCGGGCTGTCCAGGGTGGGCGCAGCCCATCGCGCAGCGACGCTGAAGGCGCCCTTGACAGCCCGGGTCGGCCCGGCATCCTTTCGGCGCGGGCGGACCGATTGATCAATGCGAGAGGGTTGACACACAGGAGAGCATCCACGGGTGCCAACTTGGACTCAAGCGGTCGTTGCAACACGACTACTCAAGGCGGGAATCGAGCCGAGCATGGGAAGCGTGGGCGACTCGTTCGACAACGCCCTCGCGGGGAGACGTGATCTTCAACGGGTTGGCAACGCACGGGTCCCACACCTGGGCCAGACGGCCGCGCTCGTCGTACTGGTGGTCGCGGTTCTCGAATGCGGTGATGAACGCCTGGGCGGTGTCGAGGGACTTCTGGTGAACGCAGCTCATGAGCGTGCTTTCTGGGTGGTGCTGCACGTCCGCGGGCTGCGGTCGGAGACAGGAAGTCAGAAGGGGTCACCAGGGCACGGGGCCGGTGGCGCCGGTGAAGGCGGGGCTCGACGCGCCGGGGCCGGCGGTGGCGGCCGTGACGATCACGGCGGCGCCTTCCTCTACGCTCTGGGTGCCCTGGTGGCCGTTGAGGTCGGTCGCGGTGAATCCGGGGTCGACGGAGGTGACACTGATCTGCGGGAACGCCTGCGCGTAGACGACCGTCAGCATGTTCAGCGCGGCCTTGGAGGAGTTGTAGGCCAGCAGCGGCGCCCACGCGGTGAGGATGCCGGTGTGGACGGCCGGGTCGGCATTGATCGCCAGTGAGCCCAGACTGCTGGAGACGTTCACGATCGCGGGCCGGGCAGCCTCCTGCAACAGGGGCAGGAAGGCGCGCGTGGTGCGCACCACGCCGAAGACGTTGGTATCGAACACTTGCTGTAGGTCGGCCGCGGTCAGCTCGCTGGCGGGCGCGGGCGGTCCGGCGATGCCCGCGTTGTTGACCAGCACATCCACCCGCCCGGCCTCGGCCCGGACCCGGTCCGCAGCGGCGGCCACGGACGCGTCGTCGGTGATGTCGATCAGCAGCGGCCGGGCTCCGAGGGCCTTGGCGGCCTGCTCGCCGCGGTGGGCGTCACGGGCGCCGGCATAGACGGTGTGACCCTGCTCGATCAGACGACGGGCCGTTTCGTACCCGAGGCCCTTGTTGGCCCCGGTGATCACAGTGACTGTTGTCATGGCACTCAGCCTGCGCGCCACGGAAGCACTTAGGGAGAGCTCTCCTCAGCCGGGGGTCGGCCAGTACCAGGCTGTTCCCGCACACCCGGCGGACAATGGCTGCGTGAACGACGATCCCGCAGCCCTCGGTCAGGCCCTGCGCCACTGGCGCGACCGCACCAGCCCCCAGGACCTCGGCCTCCCACTCGGCGGCGTCCGCCGCGCACCTGGGCTGCGGCGCGAAGAACTCGCCCAGCTCGCCGGCCTCTCCGTCGACTACGTGACCCGCCTCGAGCGAGGCCGCGCCACCTCGCCCTCCCCGCAGGTGCTGGCCGCCCTCGCCCGCGCCTTGCGCCTGACCGACACCGAACGCGACCACCTCTATCTGCTCGCCGGCCAGGCTCCGCCCGCCACCGGCCGCATCTCCGCCCACATCCCGCCCAGCGTCCAGCGTCTCCTCGACCAACTGCGTGCCACCCCGCTCAGCGTCCACGACGCCGCCTGGAACCTCATCTACTGGAACCCGCTGTGGGCCGCCCTCGTCGGCGACCCCTCCCCGTGGCGCGGCCGCGAGGCCAACATCGTCTGGCAGCACTTCACCGACCGGCCCACCCGCGTCACCCACACCCCCGACCAGCAGATGCGCTTCGAGACCGCACTTGTCTCCGACCTGCGCTCCTCCGCCGCCCGCTACCCCAGGGACAAGCAGCTCAGAACACTGATCACCGACCTGCGCCGCGCCAGCATCCGTTTCGACGACCTGTGGGCCTCCCACACCGTCGGCTTCCACACCACTGACAGCAAGACCGTCCACCACCCCGACCTCGGGCCCGTCACTGTCGACTGCGACACCCTCACCATCCCCGGCCACGACCTGCGCATCGCCGTCCTCTCCGCGCCGGAGGGAACCGGAACGGCTGCCCAGTTCGACCTCCTGGCCACCATCGGCACCCAGGCCCTGACCTGAAGGTCATGCCCCACGCCTTGGGACAACGGGGCGTGACTCCTCCCTGGCGTAAACGCCGGGGCTTCTCGCTAAGCCGGGTTGGCCTCGCGACGGACCAGCCCGGCCCGTAGAACGGTGCGCCCGGGTGGGAAGCCTGGACTGTGCCGCCGAGGCGTCCGCGCGCCCGGCGTGGGTGGTTGAACCACGCCGGGACCGGACCCGCCGACGAAGGAAGAGGATGGCCAGTACGACCCAACACCGGGGCTTCGAAGCTGAGCCGAGCCCGCTACAGCCAGGTTCAGTCCTTCGTCCTGACCGACTCACGCTCTCCCGGCGGCTGGTCCCGTGGTCAGGTTCTCCCCGGCGCCAGGTCGGCGACGAGCCGGTCGAGTGCCGACTCCTCGTGCAGGGCCACGTTCAGTACCGTCATGGCGGCGGCGAGGTCGGCGTCCCAGCTCGCCTCCACCGGGGCGCCGACGAGTGGGAGGCCGGGGCTGCCCTGGTCCCGGGCGTGGACGGTGAGTTGTTCGTAGTCCTCGGCTGCCATCCGCCACGGCTGGGCCGAGTACCGTCGGATGATGCGGTTGGCGAGCGCGATGCCCGGCCGGTCGAAGTCACCGTGGTACCGCAGCGGCAGGCCGGCGTCGGCGAGGGTGTCGAGGAGTTCGAGGACGACGGTGGAGGCGCTGCCCGAGGTGCGGACCAGGACGCCCCCGCAGCGGGCCTCGGCCGCTGCCTCGACCACGCGGGGGTTCTCGCAGATGTGCACCAGGGTGTCCGGGGGCGGTACGACGTTCAGCTCGCGCAGTTCACGCAGTGTCAGGTGGGATTCGGCATGGTGGTCGGCTCGTTCCCGCAAGGCCCGTTCGCGCCATCCGTGTCCCACTGGACGCAGGCCGTAGGTGAGCACGGTGCTCGATACCTCGTCGGGGACGACGGCTGCGGCCCGCCACAGGGCTCGCCGACCGGGCGCGTCCTCGGGCGGTTCGCTGTCCGTGGCCCGCGCGAGGCCGCGCAGGACCAGGCGGGACAGGACCGTGTCGTCGTCCAGGCCGTGTGCCGTGCCGGTCACCCGGGTCGCGAGTTCTCCGCGGCCGTACGGCGCCGCTTCCTCGTCCCGGTCGGTCCGGAGCAGCCCGAGGACGCGGATCGTCTGGTGGAGCACGCCCGCCGCATCCTGGGGTGCGAGCCTGCCGAGCGCGCCGGTGCGGCGCAGGTCGTCGAGCCAGCCGCGCACCCAGTCCTGACCGGCCAGCGGGGATGCGGCGATCGCCGCTTCGGCCGCTGGCCATAGCGCGGCCCGCTCCTGCCGTCCGGTGTCTCGCGCCGCCCGCCGGTCGGTCAGCGACAGCCCGAGCTGTTCGACGGCTGCGATCAGTCCGCAGTCTGCCGCAGTGGCTCGCAGCCTGCTGTCCAGGTCCGCCAGCCGGATCGTGGCGGTACTGGTGGTGACCCGGCGGCCGAGCAGCAAAGACAGGGCCTCGCGCTCGGCCGCGGTGCAGTCGTTCAGCCGGATGCTGCCGTTCGGCTGGAGTCCGTTGCGTTCCAACCGGTGGTGGACTGCTGTCCACATCCGGCCGAGGTCCGGCTGGGCCAGGAACGTGCGGGTCTGCGGTGGAAGCGTCACCTTGATCTCCCAGGATGCCCCGGCCTTCAGGCCGGGGAGGAATGGGTCCTTGGACCGGAGCCGCGAAGTGGCGGAGTGATCTTCGGATGTTCTGCCGCAGGCCGTTGTCAGTGGCCTTCGGTAGGTTGATCTTGTGCACCTTCGGTACTCGTATCGCATCTATCCGACGGCGGGTCAGCGTGTGGCGCTTATC
>NZ_JBFBJY010000160.1:0-8312 GCF_040702125.1 Kitasatospora sp. NPDC085895
CCCGGGGAGTCGACTCCCCGGGGCCACGGCCGTCGTCACGCGTCCTCGCGGACGCGGTGCGCCCTACTTGATGCGGTTGCCCGCCGAGCGCAGCTGCTGCGCCGCCTCGACCACGCGGGAGGCCATGCCGGCCTCGGCCAGCTTGCCCCAGGTGCGCGGGTCGTAGGTGTTCTTCTTGCCGACCTCGCCGTCGACCTTCAGCACGCCGTCGTAGTTGCGGAACATGTGGTCCACGACCGGGCGGGTGAAGGCGTACTGGGTGTCGGTGTCGAGGTTCATCTTCACGACGCCGTTCTCCAGCGCGGTGGCGATCTCCTCCGCGGTCGAGCCCGAGCCGCCGTGGAAGACGAAGTCGAACGGGTCGGCCTTGCCGTACTGCTTGCCGATCTCGGCCTGGAGCTCCGCGAGCAGCTCCGGCTTCAGCACGACGTTGCCCGGCTTGTACACGCCGTGCACGTTGCCGAAGGAGGCGGCCAGCAGGTAGCGGCCCTTCTCGCCCAGGCCGAGCGCCTCGGCGGTGCGCACCGCGTCGTTGACCGTGGTGTACAGCTCGTCGTTGATCTCGTGCGAGACGCCGTCCTCCTCGCCACCGGTCGGGGTGATCTCGACCTCGAGGATGATCTTCGCGGCGGCGGCCTGGGCGAGCAGCTCCTGCGCGATCGCCAGGTTGTCGGCCAGGGTCTCGGCCGAGCCGTCCCACATGTGCGACTGGAACAGCGGGTTCAGGCCCTTGGCCACGCGCTCGGCGGAGACCGCCAGCAGCGGGCGGACGTAGCCGTCCAGCTTGTCCTTCGGGCAGTGGTCGGTGTGCAGCGCGACCGTGATGTCGTACTTCGCGGCCACGATGTGCGCGAACTCGGCCAGCGCGACGGCGCCGGTCACCATGTCCTTGTTGTGCTGGCCGCCCAGGAACTCCGCACCACCGGTGGAGATCTGGATGATGCCGTCGCTCTCGGCCTCGGCGAAGCCGCGCAGCGCGGCGTGCAGGGTCTGGGACGAGGTCACGTTGATGGCCGGGTAGGCGAACTTGCCCGCCTTGGCCCGGTCCAGCATCTCGTTGTAGACCTCGGGAGTTGCGATGGGCATGCGAATTCGCTCCTGTCGGTGTGGGGCGATCGAACGACGCTGTCCGATGCTCTTACGCCTCTGGCTCACGGCGTGCTTCGCGGTACGAGAAGAGGGTGGTCCTCGACCGCAGGCCGGACACCGGGGCCATCTTCCCAGACTCACCCTCCGCGGTCACCCACGGCCCGCCAGTCGGGACGCGAACGGCACCTACGCGCCAGTAGCCCCACGGGCCCGCCCGGACGGGGCCCCGGCCGCCGCTCCTTAGGCCGTCTTCAACAGCAGGGCGCTATCCTGCGCGCGTGGACTACAACCAGCTCGCCGTCAATCTCCTCGACGCCAAATCGCTGATCTCGTCGCTGGGCGCCATCGGCCTGCTCGCGATCATCTTCGCCGAGACCGGCCTGCTGGTCGGGTTCTTCTTCCCCGGTGACTCGCTGCTGATCCTCGCCGGTGTGGCCGCCTCCGGCGCGGCCTCCTCGGTGCTCGGCGAGGGCGCCCGGCTGCCGATCGCCCTGCTGTTGATCGGGGCGCCGCTCTGCGCCATCGCCGGTGCGCAACTCGGCCACTTCATCGGGGCCAAGCTCGGCCCCCGGATGTTCGACAAGCCCGAGTCGAAGATCTTCCGCCGCGAGTACGTGGTGAAGGCCGAGTACTACTTCGAGAAGTTCGGCCCGGCCAAGGCCGTGGTGATGGCCCGCTTCATCCCGATCGTGCGGACCTTCCTCAACCCGGTCGCCGGCACCCTGGAGATGCCGGCCCGGACCTTCTTCGTCTGGAACGTCGTCGGCGCCGTGCTGTGGACCGAGTCCATGCTGCTGATCGGTTACTTCTTCGGCGACGCGATGGCCCCGGTGATCGACAAGTACCTGATCCCGGCGATGGCGCTGATCATCCTGATCTCGATCTCCCCGATCATCGTCGAGGTGATCCGCGAGCGCCGGAAGAAGAAGGCCGGCGGCGACACCCCGGCGGCGGAGCCGGTCGGCACCGGCCGCCACCGCAAGAGCTGACGGACCCGCCCGGACACGGCGACGGCCGGTGTGACACGTGGTTTCACGTGAAACACCGGCCGTCATCGTTTCCGGCCCGGTGCGGCCCCGTGGGGCGGCACCGGGCCGTACGGGCTCAGAGACCCAGGTCGTCCAGGGTGTAGGCGGTCACGTACGGCAGGCCGGTCTCCGCGATCGCCGGGGCCGCGCCGCGCTCCACGATCACCGCGACGCCGACCACCTCGGCGCCCGCCTCGCGCAGCGCCTCCACGGCGGTGAGCACCGAGCCGCCGGTGGTGGAGGTGTCCTCGACCGCCAGCACCCGGCGGCCCTTCACGTCCGGGCCCTCGATCCGGCGCTGCAGGCCGTGCGCCTTGCCCGCCTTGCGGACCACGAACGCGTCCAGCTTCCGGCCGCGGGCGGCGGCGGCGTGCAGCATCGCGGTCGCCACCGGGTCGGCGCCCAGGGTCAGGCCGCCGACCGCGTCGAACTCGAGGTCCGCCGCAGCGTCCAGCATCACCCGGCCGACCAGTGGCGCCGCCTCGGCGTCCAGCGTGATCCGGCGCAGGTCGACGTAGTAGTCGGCCTCCAGCCCGGAGGAGAGGGTGACCTTGCCGTGTACGACGGCCTTGTCCTTGATCTGCGCCAGCAGGGCGTCGCGGTCCTCAGTGCTCATGAGCAGCCAGTCTACGGGCCGCCACCCTCCGCTCAGCGACGGCGCAGCGCCCGCACCAGCACCACGGCGCCGCCGATCAGCGCCACCCCGCCGCCGATCACCCAGGGCATCGCACTGCGCTCGCCGGCCCCGCCGGTGAGCAGCGTGGGCTCCGGGCCGCCCCAGCGGCTGGCCGCCCGGGCGCGGGCACTGCGAGCCGGGGGAGTGGGCGCGTAGCGGCCGTGCGGCGGCGCGTGGTCCACCTCCTCCGCCGAGCGGCCCACGATCGACCGCCGCACCGGCCCGGACGCCGCAGGCTCCGGCTGGTACTCGAACCCCGCGGGCTCCGGCTCGGGCGAGGGCAGCGGCTCGTCCTCGTCCGAGAAGGCGATCAGGTCGGACAGGTCGTCGTCGAGGTCCCGCTCCGCCCGGTCGTCCAGGTAGACCACGGTCGCCCCGGGCTCCTCCTCGTCCCCGGACTCGTCCTCGGACTCCTCGGGCTCCCCGGGCTCCTCCGCCTCCGCGGCGGCCTCCTGGGGCTCCTCGACGGGCTCGGCCTCAGGCGCAGCCTCTGCCGCGGGCTCCTCGACGGCCTCGGCGGCGGGCTCCTGGGCGGGGACGGCCGGCCTCTCGGGCTCCTCCGCCTGTGCAGCGGCCTCCTGCGGCTCCTCGACGGCAAGCTCCTCGACGGGGACGGACTCCGTCTCCACCCCGACGGCAGGCTCTTCGACGAGCGGCTCGACGGCCTCGGCGGCAGGCTCCTCGACGGGGGCGGCCGGCGTCTCGGGCTCTTCCGCCTCCGCGGCGGCCTCCTGGGGCTCCTCGACGGGCTCGGCCTCAGGCGCAGCCTCTGCCGCGGGCTCCTCGACGGTCTCGGCGGCGGTCTCGACCCCCGCCCCGGCCTCGGCGGGCTCGGCAGCCGTCTCCTCGACGGTCTCCTCGGCTTCGTCGTCCGCCGGCGGCAGGACGGCGTCCGGGCCGGCGCCGGCCTCGACGGCGAGGGCGGCGACGAGGCGGTCGAGGAGTCTGCGGCCGGCCGTCTCCAGGACGTCGTCCGGGAACTCGGCGAGGCGGCCCTCGGCGCTCAGGTCTCCGGCGAAGCGCATGACGCTGCCGTCCGCGTGGTCGTGCACACTGACCCGCACGGTCGCGGTGACCTCGCCGGAGCCCCGGACCTCCTCGCCCTCGGCGAGCGCGGTGAGCACGCCCTCGCGTCCGGGGATCAGCGAGAGCGAGCCGCGGTAGGTGATGGTGGAGCTGCCGACGCGCAGCCGCAGCCGCCCGTCGACCTGCCCGTCCGGTGTGCGGGACGTCCCGGCATCGGTGCTCAGACCGGGGACGCAGCGGGCCAACAGCTCGCTGTCCTGCAGGACCTGCCGGACGGCGTTGGCCGGCAGCGGGACGACAACCTCATGCTCCATACCGGCGAGCCTACCCACCCGGGTGCCCGGTGCGGGGGGTTGGCGTCGGGTCGATCCGCGGAGGTTCGGCAGCTGTACACGGACGGCCCCCGCAGCCCTGCCGCCGCGGGCGGGCCGGGCGGGCGGCGGGGGCTCAGCCGAGCAGCCGGTAGGGGGCCGGCAGCCGTGCGGGGCGGCGGGCCGCGAGTCCCGCGGCGGACTCCCGGAGTCCGTCGGTGGTGAGGGCCCGCGGCGGCGGGGCGTCCCGGCCGAGGGAGAGCACCGGTTGGCTGCGGGCGGCCAGCAGGAAGGCCGAGCGGGGCGCGGCCGCGGGGGCGTGCGGGCAGGACGGCGGTGCGCCGGGCGGGGCCTGGTAGGCGACGGTGCGCAGGCCGTCGGCGCGCAGTCCGGCCTCCGCCGTCCACAGGCCGCGGGCGACGGCGCCGCCGCGGACGGCGAGCCGGCCGCCGGGGGCGAGCCGTCCGGCCGCCAGCCCGAAGAACTCCTGGCTGTGTGCGGCCCGGCCGGTGTCGCCGTGCGGCACGGGCAGGTCGGAGACGATGACGTCGAAGCGCGGGCGGCCGGTGCGCCCGGTGCGGCGCAGCCAGGCGATCGGTTCGGCGTGCACCACCCGCACCCGGGGGTCGTCGTAGGCGTGCCCGGTGAGGGCGGCGAGGGCGGGGTCGCGGCGGACGAGGGCGGTGAGTGCCGCGTCCGGTTCCACCACCACGACCTCGCGGACGGCGGAGTGCCGCAGCACCTCGCGGACGGCGGGGCCGCCGCCGCCCAGGACCAGGACCCGGCCGTTGGGCGTGCCGGCGAGCGCGGGGTGGACGAGCGCCTCGCTGTCCCGGTACTCGTCCGGGCCGCAGACGGCCAGCCGGCCGCCCACGAAGAGCTCCAGCGGTGCGGTGGTGCCGGGGCCGCCCGCGAGCACGATCTCCTGGTCGCGGCCGGGCACCGCCAGGCGGACCTGCGCCCCGTACAGGGCCTGTCGGGCGGCGCGCTCGATCGCGCCGGTGAACGCGGCGGCGCAGGCCAGGACGGCGAGGACCAGTCCGCAGCCGGCCCAGAGCAGCAGCCGGGCCCGCGGCGGCGGCTCCTCGCGGAACAGCCACAGCACCACGGCCGCGCCGGCCACCGCGTTGACCGCTCCGGTGGCGAGCGCGCCGGCGGCCGGGCCGAGGGCGGGCAGCAGCAGGAAGGGGAAGGCCAGCCCGCCGATCAGCGCACCGACGTAGTCGGCGGCGAACAGGTCGGCGACCGCCCGTCCGGCGTGTTCCCGGCGGATCCGCTGGACGAGGGTCATCAGCAGCGGGATCTCGGCGCCGATCAGCACCCCGATCAGGAAGGTGGTGCCGGTCAGGCCGGCGGCGGCCGTCCGGTGGCCGTCCAGCCAGGCCCAGCAGGAGTACAGAGCGAGCACCGACAGCCCGCCGGTGAGGGCCAGCCCGCACTCCACCAGGGCGAAGGCGGTGGCGGGGCGGCGGGCCAGCCGTTTGGCGAGCAGCGAGCCGACGCCCATCGCGAAGACCATCACCGACAGCACCAGGGAGGTCTGGGTGACCGAGTCGCCGAGCAGGGTCTGCCCGACGGCGACGAGTTCCAGCTCGTAGACGAGGCCGCAGGCGGCGCAGACGAAGGCCGCCAGCAGGACCAGCGGCCGGGCCAGTCGTCCGCGCACGCAGGGCGGGGCGGCACCGCCGGTCCACGGTCGGGCGACGGCCCGGACGCGGGGTGCTTCGGCGCGGCCGTCGAGGCCCGGCCGAGCGGGTGGATCCGCCGGACGGTTGATCATGCGCAAACGCTAGCGTCATCCACCGGCCGTGGCGGCACCCGCTGGAAGGACGTCGCACCAGATGGAATTGACGGTTCGTCGGCGTTCCGGTCGTGTGCTGCTCCGTTCGCGTGAATCACTCGGCCTCGGCCGCCCATCCGGCGCCCTGCAGCACCAGGGCGGAGCGGGTGCACACCAGTCGGCCCTCCTGCGGGTAGGCGTGCCAGGTGCGCCAGAGGACCCGCCGCTCCTCGCACCGCGCGACCAGGGCGGTGAAGGCGCAGGGGTCGCCGGGGAAGATGCCCGCCAGGCCGTGCGGGTGTTCGGCGACCAGGGCCAGCAGTTCCTGGGCCCTGGCGGCGAAGGTGTGCGTGGGCAACTCCTCGATCCGGGCCGCGAACTCGTACTCCCAGCCCGCCACGCGTTCCGCCACCCGGGCGGGCAGCGGGGTGCGGCGGCCGGGCAGGCAGGCCACGGTCTCCAGGCAGTCGCCGGGGCCGGCGGCCACCACGACCTGGTGCGAGGCCCCGAGCAGGCGCAGTTGCAGGGTGGCCGTGCCGAGCCCGGCCGCGCCGTCGGCGGGGGCGTCGAAGCTCAGCTCCCGCACGGCCAGCGCGGGCAGCGGCTCGCCGCCCAACTGCCAGGCGAGGTCGCCGGCGCGGGTGTCCGTGTACGAGGTCTGCAGTGTGGTGAGCATGCTCCGCTCCGCGTTTCGAACTCCGTGACGCGCCCGCCGTCAGCGTCCGACTCCACCGACGGGCCGGCGTTCGAGGCTGTGCGGTCCAGGACGCGGCCGACCGTGGAAGGAAGGATTCCGGCTGGAGACTCAGCAGCAGAGAAGCACGAATTCTGCGGGTCCGTCGGGGATTTACCCATCCTCGACCAGCATTCACCGTTCCGGGTGGAGCGGCCGGAGCGCCCCGCTCATTCGGGGTGTCGACTCTGCGAACCGTGTTCCCATGCACCCGCGTACGCGCCGTCCGCGCCGGGGGTGCGCCCCGCGTACCCGCTCACCTGTTCGGCCTCGGGGGCCGGGCCGTCGGACCCGGTCCCCGGAGGCGGCGCTCAGAGGCGGCGCAGCCGTTCGACCGCCTCCCGGAGGACCTCGTCGCGCTTGCAGAAGGTGAAGCGGACGAGGGAGCGGCCCTCGTCGGTGTTGTCGTAGAAGACGGCGTTGGGGATGGCGACCACGCCGCAGCGCTCGGGGAGGGAACGGCAGAAGTCGGCGCCGTCCTTCTCGCCGAGGGGGGTGATGTCGGTGGTGATGAAGTACGTGCCCTCGGGGACGAAGACCCGGAACCCGGCCTCGGCGAGCCCGTCGGCGAGCAGGTCGCGCTTGCGGAGCAGGTCGGCGCGGAAGCCGTCGAAGTACTCGTCGGGCAGCCGCAGGGCCTCGGCCACCGCGTACTGGAAGGGGCCGGCCGAGACGTACGTCAGGTACTGCTTGGCGGTGCGGACGGCGGCCACCAGCTCGGGGCTGCCGGTCACCCAGCCGACCTTCCAGCCGGTGAAGGAGAAGGTCTTGCCGGCCGAGGAGATCGAGACGGTGCGCTCGCGCATCCCCGGCAGGGCGGCGAGCGGGTGGTGCCCGCCGCTGAACACCAGGTGCTCGTAGACCTCGTCGGTGACCACCAACAGGTCGTGCTCGACCGCGAGTTCGGCGAGGGTGCGCAGCTCGTCGGCGTTCAGGACGAGGCCGGTGGGGTTGTGCGGGGTGTTGATCAGCAGCAGCCGGGTGCGCGGGGTGATCAGGGCGCGCAGCTCGTCCAGGTCCGGCCGGAAGGCCGGCGGGCGCAGGGTGAGCGGCACCCGGACGGCCCCGGCCATGGCGATGCAGGCGGCGTAGGAGTCGTAGAAGGGCTCGAAGGCGATCACCTCGTCGCCGGGTTCCAGCAGGGCCAGCAGCGCGGCGGCGATGGCCTCGGTGGCGCCGGCGGTGACGAGCACCTCGGTGTCCGGGTCGTAGGTGAGCCCGTGGAAGCGCTGCTGGTGCTCGGCGACCGCGGTGCGCAGCTCGGGGATGCCGGGGCCGGGCGGGTACTGGTTGCCGCGTCCCTCGCGCAGGGCCCGTACCGCCGCCTCGCGGACCTCCTCGGGCCCGTCGGTGTCGGGGAAGCCCTGCCCGAGGTTGATCGAGCCGGTCGCCGTGGCCAGGGCGGACATCTCCGCGAAGATCGTGGTGCCGAGGCCGTTCAGGCGGCGGTTGAGCAGGGGCCGGGCTTCCATGGGGTCTCCAGCGGTGTCGTCGGCGGCTGCGCCCACCGTAGTGCCCGGACCGGGCGCTTCCCAGGGGCCGCCGCCGGGGCCGACGCGCGGGCGGCCGGAGGACGGCCGGGAACGGGTCGGGGCCGCACCCCCCGCGGCCGGGGGGGGGGGCCGCCCCCGGGCCCCGGCGGGGCAAGGGGCCGCGGCGCCCGCCACGC
>NZ_JBFBJY010000161.1:0-7757 GCF_040702125.1 Kitasatospora sp. NPDC085895
TGTCCGGCGAGCCGGCCGAGGAAGCGGCACATGACCTGCGCGTTGAAGGTGCCGGTGAAGACCATGAAGTGCATCCGGCCCCTGGTGCTGATCGCGGACATGGCGTTGACCGAGAACCGGTTGCCGGTCCGGCACACGATCGGGGTCCGCCCCTTCTCTCCCCAGGTCCGGCCGGTGACCTGGTCGGACCGGATGCCGACCTGGTCGGCGAAGAGCACCTCGGCGCCCTCGGCCTTCGCCTTCGCGCGGATCGCCGGCCAGGTTTCCTCCAGCCAGCCGCGCACCGCCTCGCTGTCCTGCTCGACGGCCCGTTTGTCCGGCCGCTGGAACGACAGCCCCCAGCGGCGCAGGTACTTGCCCACCCCCTGCTCGGTCAGCCGGACCCGATACAGCTTCGCGATCAGCGCACCCACCTGGGAACGCGTCCACAGCTGACCGGAAAGCCCCAGGTCACAAGGCTGGTGGTCGAGCCCGGCCTGCCGCACCGCCGCCTGCTCGGCCTCGGACAGCACCTGATGTTCCCCGACCCGCCGCCCACGCGGACGCCCGATCAGCGCCTCACGCCCGCCGGCCAGCCACTTCGCCCACCAGCCGTCCACCGCCTTCAACGAGACCTTGAACACCGCCGCGACGTCCTCTCGGTCCCGGCCCTCCAGCAACGCGGCCACCGCCCTGAATCGCAATGCCTCCTGCGCCGACGGCGACAAGTGCCGCGCGTCACCCACCAGTTCACTCACGCGGTGTTCAACGACCCGGAACCCCAACCGTTTCGGATCAATAGGTGCAGGCTTTGGGAGATGCCGCGGGTGAGCTGGATGCCCGTGCTGGTTGCACGTGCGTGGGCCGCATGGCCAATCCGCAGGCCGGAGGTCCGGCGGTCAGCGGGGGGTGGCGGCGTCGGGCGTGAACGGGCGGCCGTGGCCGGGCACGATCAGGTCTGCCACAGCCAGCACCCGTAGCCGGGAGGTGCGCAGGAGGTCGCGGTCGGGGGCCACCGGGTCATCCGCCGGGCCGTTGGCATGCCACCACAGGTCGCCGGCGAAGGCCACCACGCCCGAGTCGGTGCCCGCCAACAGCGTGATGTCCTCCGGGCTGTGGCCCGGAGTGCGGATCAGCCGCAGCGACGGGGTGAGTTCGTAGCCCTCCGCGTCCCGGTTCGTCCAGTGGTCATACAGGTACTCCACCTTGTGGTCGTGCACCCGGGCACGACCGAAGAGGCCCGCGTTCACGGTGTTGTCCGGGTGGTGGTGGCTGAGTACGACGTCGGTGATGTCGTCGGGGTCGAGCCCCAGTTCCGCGAGCGGGGCGAGGATGTGGTCGCGGCTTGCCACCATGCCCGGGTCAAAGATCACGTGCCGTCCCGCATCGGAGATGTAGGAGACCGTGGCGGCGACCCCGGGGCCGGTGGAGCCCACGTATCCGGTGGTCAGGACCCTGTATGCGGCGCTGCGGCCGAGTGGTGCGTCTGTCATGGCCTCAATCCTTCCGAGTGCGGCCATGGCCCACGAGTGGCACTGCTGCCCCTCATCGCAGGATTCGTGCCAACCGTATGTCACACTGCGTCCGTGCCGCCTTTCAAGACCGTCGCCGCGTACGCCCCTCCCGGTGTCGGCATGCTCGCCGTCGGCATTGTCACTGAGGTGTTCGGCCCCTACGGAGCAGCGCTGCCAGGTTTCGACTTCGCCCTGTGCGCCGACCGGGCCGGGCCGGTGCCCACGGACTGCGGCGTACCGCTGTCCGTCGCGCACGGACTGGACCGGCTCGCCGGCGCCGATCTGCTCATCGCCCTGCCCGGAGCCGGGTTCCGCGCACCGCCCGCCCCCGCCGTACTCGACGCGTTCAGGGCGGCGTACGGGCGCGGTGCGGTTATCGCGGCCCACTGCGTCGGCACGTTCGCGCTCGCCGACGCCGGACTGCTCGACGGCAGACGGGCGACCACGCACTGGCGGTTCGCCGAACTGCTCGCCGACCGCCACCCGGAGGTCGTCGTGGAACCCGACGCGCTCTACATCGACGAGGGGAGCATCGTCACCGGCGCGGGAGCCGGCGCGGGCTTCGACCTGTGCCTCCACCTGCTGAGGCGCGAACACGGCGCCGCGCTTGCCAACGCCGTCGCCCGCGACATGGTGCTGCCCTCCCACCGCGACGGGGGACAGGCCCAGTACCTGGCCGCGCCCGTTCCCGAGGACGGCCGGGACGAGCGGCTCGCCGAGGTCCTCGGCTGGGCTCGCGGACACCTCCACGAGCCGCTGCCCGTCGCGGAACTGGCCAACCGTGCCCTGATGAGCAAACGCTCCTTCGCCCGCCGCTTCGCCGCCGCGACCGGCACCACTCCGCACGCCTGGCTGCGAAGCCTGCGACTGAGCAGGGCCGAGGAACTCCTGGAGACCACGGACCTACCCGTCGAGGAGATCGCCCACCGGGTCGGCTACGCAAGCGCGGCCGTGCTGCGCGAACAGTTCGTACGGCGCCGGGGAGTTCCTCCCCGCTCCTACCGCCGTGCCTTCACCAGCACGCAATAGCGGGGGTCGGAAGGTCAGGACGCCGAGGTCGCGGGCGGTTCGGGGGGAGGAGCCGGACGAGGTCGTTCTCGGCATTGCCGCGCCACAGCAGGAGGTGGGGAGTTGTCTTCGGGGCGCGGAGCGTGGAGGCGAGGGTGCCGCTGCGGCTCGGGTGACCGACCGGTGCCGGGCGGGTTGTCGGGCCGTGGGGCGAGGCGATCCTCTTGGCAGAGGGCGGCAGATCGCTGCCGTCGTCATCGTCGCGCCGAGGCAGGCGACCGGCAGGGCCCCGCAGTAGCTCTGCACGGGGATCTGCCGCAGGCCGGTATCGGGGACCGCCCAGCAGGCCAAGGTGGCTGCGACCAATATGTTCGAGCATACGGGGCTTTTGATGACGATCCCTGCAAACGGTTCTGGTCGCGCTTCCGTGAAAGACCAGGTCAGAGCGTGAACGCAGGAACGCTCACTCAGGGCAGTTCTCGATCATGGGGGAATACTCGATCGAAGACATGCTGTTTTCCGGGATCGATGTGCGGTTGGAGGGCGTGAGCGTCACCGCTGCACTGCTGTTCGTCGATGCTGCGGCCTGCGGGCGAGCGCCGTGTTGCCCGGGCTGCCGGTGGCGGGGACGCAGAGTGCATTCGACCTATCGCCGCACCCTGTCCGAACGTCCCTTTGGCGGACAGAAGTCGGTCGTTCGTCTGCGAGTGCGGCACTGGGCTTGACGCTCCCCGGACGACACCACCCCTGCGGCACCGCCACCGCTCGGATGCTCCCTCCACTGGCAGCCCTCCGTCCCGACGAACGTCGACCGAAGCGATGGCACCCGCGCCGACCGGCTCACCCGACCGGCTCACCCGACCGGCTACCCGGGCCGCTGGGCCGGTGAGCAGCCGCTCGGGTGCCGAGCCCACAGCTCCCGCCGTCTGCGTTCCCGTGTTCTGCAGACGGCGGTCGGCGCGGCATGCGTCTGGTGCGCCACCACGGAGCGCGTCCGGCGTTTTGCATGGTGATCATCTTTGATGAGAGGCTGTGCCGTGCACACGAACCAGACCGGCCGACTCATCGGCGCCGTCTTCGGACTCGTCTTCGTCCTGGCGAATGCGGGGGCTCTCCCGACGGCCGCGGCGATCCCGCTGCGGGTCCTCGCGATCCTCGTCTTCCTGCGGCTGTTCACCGCCATGCGGCGCGCCGGTGCGACTGCTGACGGTACGACGACGCGTCTCACGTTCGGGCGCGGGTACCGCCTCGTGGTCGGTGCCGAGGTGGTCGTCGGACTGGGCGGCCTGTTCGTCCTTGCCCGGGTACTGCACGTGCCGCAGGCGGCGATCGGCTGGATCGCCCTGGTGGTCGGACTGCACTTCTTCGGCCTCGCCGTCGTCTGGCGGATGCCGTCGGTCCACGTCATGGCCGCCGGGCTGACCGCGTGCGGTGCGGCGGGGCTGGCACTGGCCCGGGCGGACGCCCCGCACGCCGCCGTCGCGACGGTCGCGGGAATCGCCCCCGGCGTGCTGCTGCTCTCCGCGGTCGCCTGGACGCTGAAGGCATCGAAGCCCGCGGTCGCCGCGGCCGGCCGGCCCTGAGCCGCCCTGAGACGTCTTACGGCGAGGTGCGGAGCACGGTGGGATTCCGGCAGGCCGGCTGGGTCGGTGTGGCCGACCGCGGCCTGCCGGGGCTGCCCGCGCGGCTTTCCACCCTCTTCACTGGGGTGAGCACCGCGCGGGCCTGACGTCGCGGTGGTGTCGGCCCGCGCGAGCGGCGATGACCGGTTCGTGGAGCCGGTCACCGATGTGTGGGCCGTCACCACCCGCCAGACCCTCCGCACCCGGGCCTCCACCCCTGGCGCCACCAGGACCAGCCTCGCGCGGTCCGCCCCCGAGGTCAGCCGCCCTCCGTCGGTCGTCCCTGTTCGAAGTGCAGGTAGCGGTCGATCGAGCGGGCCAGGACCTCGTTGCCGTCGGCGGTGACGACGCGGTCCCACCATGCGCCGTAGATCCGGTCGAAGCGGTAGCCGGCGAGCAGTTCCCCGGCGGCGCGGACGGCCTCGGGGCGCTCGGGGATGTGATTGGCGTAGCTGTACATGATGGTGACCCAGCGGCGGTCCGGGCAGACGTTGACGACGTCGCCGGTGAACAGGGCGCCCCGGTCGGCGTTCCAGTGCATGATCGTGCTGCCCGGGAAGTGCACGCCGGGGTTGATCAGCGTCAGCTCGTCGGTGAGTTGGTGTGCTTGCCCGCTCCAGAAGTGCAGGGCGGGGTCGGGGCGGCCGACCCACTGCCGGTCCGCCTCGTGCAGGTAGACGGGTGCGTCGAAGGCGTGCGCCCAGTCGACCATGGCGGAGTAGAAGTGCGGGTGGCTGATGGCGATCGCGGTGATGCCACCGAGTTCCCGCACCTCGCGGACCACCTCGTCGTCGAGGTGGGGAACGCAGTCCCACAGCACGTTGCCGGCGGCCGTGCGCAGCAGCAGGGCGCGCTGGCCGATGGCGAACTCGGGGGTGCAACCGATGCCGAGGACGTCCGGGCCCTGTTCCTCGAAGCGGCCCCGGTGCCCGTCGGCGCGCAGCTCGGCCCGGCTGGTCCACTGCTGGCCGTCGCGTCCGAGGTACTGGCGCTCGTCCAGGCAGACCGGGCAGTCGGGGCGCGGGGCGGCGTACTGGGTGCCGCAGGTGCGGCAGAGGGGCAGTGTCGCGCCGGTGAGGTCAGCCACGGTCGCCCCCGGCCAGCTCGGTCAGGACGTACGGGCGGGACGGCTGCCAGCCGAGTTCGACGACGGCGCGCTGCCCGGACACCACCTGGTTCAGGCCGAGGGCCTCGGCGAACGGGGCGCCCACGGCCTCGGCGGCCTGCTCCGGCGGCCAGGGTTCGGCCCGGCCCGTGCCGCCCGCGGCGAAGTCGGCGGCAGCGGCCAGCGCCGCGACCGGTACCCCCTCGTGCGCCACGCCGTGCAGCACGCTGCCCGCGTCGGCCTTGGTCACCGCCAGCACGAACAGCTCGGCGAGGTCGTCCACATGGACCATCGGCCAGCGGGTCGCCGGGGAGCCGATGTACCGGCCGGTGCCGTGCTCACGCGCCCAGCCGACCATCAGACCGGGGATGCCGCCGCCCCGGCCGTAGACGATGCCGGGCCGCACGACGACGGCGCGCACGCCCTCGACACTGGTGGCCAGCACCCGCTGCTCGATGCGTGGGCGGTAGCCGACGATGGCGATGGCGTTCGTCGGCGCGTCCTCGTCGAGGGCCACGTCGCCGGTGGCGCCGAGCACCCAGATGCCGCTGGTGTGGACGAAGGCCCGTCCGGAGCCGCTCAGCCGCTCGGTCAGGGCGTCCACGGCCGCCGCGTCCACCGCCTCGTCGCCGGTCGGGGTGGTGAGGTTGACCACGGCGTCGATGTCATCGGTGACGGCTGCCCGCAGCGAGGCCGGGTCGGCCAGGTCGCCGACCCGCGTCGGTTCCCCGGCCGACAGCCGGCCGTCCTCCCTCACGAAGCGGATCACCTGGTGGCCGTGCGCGGCGAACCGCTGCACCACGGCCGATCCTATGTAGCCGGTGGAACCCAGCACGAGTACCTTCATGGCCGATCTCCTTCGTTCCTCGATGAGTTGAAACGGATGTCGCACGCAGGACGGACGGTCTACCGCTCGCCGCCCTGCTGGGGGTCGCTCCCCGTGTCCTCGCCCGCCGCGGCGGATGCCGGGACGGCGTGTTCCGCGGCGCGGCTGACTTCCTCCCACCCCCTCCAGGTGGCCATCCGGGTGCGGGCGATGTCGAACGCGAGGTCGTAGACCATGCTTCCCAGGAGGAGGCGCAGCGGCGGCTCGTCGCTGTCGACGAGCGTGAGCAGCGCGGCTGCGGCGAGCTTCGGGTCGCTGTCGACCGAGCCTTCGGCGAACTGCTGGGCCAGCTTCGCCCGCAGCGGCGCGTACGCCTGCAGGGGGCTTGTGCTGTGCATGGCGGTGTAGAGGTCCGTCCAGTAGCCGCCCGGCTGGAGGATGCTCACCTTGATACCGAAAGCGGCGGCCTCCAGGGCGAGGGCTTCGCTGAGGCCTTCCAACGCGAACTTGCTGGCGCTGTAGAGGCCGGTGCTCGGGAAGCCGCCGAGGGCGGCGATGCTGGAGACCTGCACGAGGTGGCCGGAGCCCTGCTCGCGCAGCAAGGGCATGACTGCCTGGCAGACCCACAGTGCACCGAAGAAGTTGACGTCCAGTTGGGCGCGGGCCTCGGCCTCGGTGAACTCCTCGATCATGCCCATCGACAGCGTGCCGGCGTTGTTGACGACGATGTCGAGCCGGCCGAAGTGGCGGGCCGCCTCGGCGACGGCGGCGAACACCGCGTCGCGGTCGGTCACGTCCACCCCGAGGGGCAGCACCCGCCCGGGGTGGGCGGCCGCGAGATCCTCCAGCGGGGCCACGGTGCGGGCGGCGGCCGCCACCCGGTCGCCGGCCGTCAGCGCCGCCTCGGCGAAGGCGCGGCCGAGGCCCCGGCTGGCGCCGGTGACGAACCAGACCCGGCTAGCGATGTCGGCTGGGGGGCGCATGCGCAGTACTCCTGTATCCGATGATTTCGACGGCGTGGTGCCTGAACGGCCCGCTGTCGATCTTCCGGCTTCCCGCCGTGCCCCATCAACGCCAAGGTCAGTAAGGTTCGATAACCCATGCTTATGACAGGGGGCGGCAACGGGAGGAAGCCCCGCGACATCGAGGTCTTTCTGACGCCGGTGGGGAACTGCACTTCGGCAGGGTCGTCACCTGACTGCACCTCACGCAGGCGCCTGTTCGCCGGGAGCACCGACGGGACGGCCCGTTGTCCGACCGCTCCGACCGCCTCCAGGCCCGCCGCGCCCTGCTCGACCGGAAGCTGTGCGCGACACACCCCCCGGGGAGCTGTCGGACGCATCGAGCAGGTCACGAACGCCGATGAACTGATCCACCTGGTGGTCATCGGCGAGATCGCCCCTCACTTCCCCGCCACCGGTTCCCGACGCGGGCATGACGGCCTTCGCCCTGGTCCGGTGCAGCGACGCCCCGACCTGTCGACATCCGAACCAGCACCGGCCCGCGCATTCAGGGACGCCGACGTCGACGTCGGTGACGGCCCGAAGACCCGGGCCGCGACCGAATATCCCCGCCTGACTGGCGACGAACCGGGTTGATCAACCACCTTGAGGCTGAACCTGTGGAGTGGACACCCTGACAATGGATCTTTGATCCAGGAAGGGATGTCCAGGTGGGACGGAAGTCTCCGTATCCGGAGGAGT